>SLED01000399.1 GCA_007124945.1 Salinibacteraceae bacterium
CAACGCTGCTGCGGACGCAGGGCTGATCGGCGTCGGTGCGTTGGCGTGCCGCTACCGAACGATTTTGCGTGTTTCGCCGGGTGTACCAGGAGTGTCCTGCGCCGCAGAGCTCCTTCGTTATATGCCTTAGCGTAGAGTCTAATACCTGAGCAGTTGCAATGCCCATATTTCAAATCGAGGATCAAACGCTATTCAGAATCTCATAGGATAATTTTGATCGTGAGAAGGAGTTGCAAGCCTTGATTGAAAAGAACCTGGGGCCCGTTTTCAATTGCCGGTTTGTGGCCACAGAATTCTCGACCGGCTCGGTTCATGCAGGCCGGATTGACACGTTGGCACTCTCTGAAGAATGCCATCCGGTCATCATTGAGTACAAGAAGGTTGAGTCCTCTGAACTGATCAATCAGAGCCTATTCTACCTTCACTGGTTGCAGGATCATCAGGGCGATTTCGAAATAGCCGTTCAAAATCGAATTGGCTCGGAAGCGGAGGTTGACTGGACCGACATACGGGTGATCTGCATTGCGCCGAACTACAAGCGGTATGACATCCACGCCGTACAAGTAATGGGAGCGAATATTGAGCTTTGGAAGTACCGGCTGTTCGAGAACGAGACGCTCTACCTCGAGGAAGTCTTTCAAGCCTCGGTGTCCTCATCACCGGCAGTGAGCAGTGATGGTAAAAACCCGGTCATGGTTGAGGCTGGAAAGAAAGCAGCCAGGACGCGAGCGACGGCAATCTATACATTTGACGAGCACCTGGAAGGAAAACCTAAAGAGATTGAGGATCTTGCCCTGGCTGTTCAGGAATTTATTACCGATCTCGATCCGGCAATCGAGGAGGTTCCAAAGAAGCATTACATTGCGTACAAAGGATCACAAAATATAGTGTGCGTCCAGGTGCAGCAACGGCGCCTTCGGTTGTACTTAAAAGTTGATCCGGACACGATTGAGGACATGCCGGACATCGCCCGAGATGTACGCGAGATTGGGCACTACGGGACGGGAGATTTGGAGCTGTCCGTGAGCAACGCCGATGAGCTTGAAATTACAAAGCCATTTATCGAGTTGGCGTATCAGCGGGTTGGCGGATAGCAAGGCATATAACCCATCACTGCTGCCGACGATGGGCTGCGCCCAAATTCGGACGATAGCGCTTCAGCTGCTTGACTCGCAGCTTTTCGTTGCCCTTCGCGGCAGGGTATCCCCGTTATTCAGCTGCGGAAGCATTCTTAGGGTAGATCCGTTAGCTTTTCTCGTGTGATAAGCGACCAACCTGCCTTGAGCCATGAACTGGAAAGAACGAATCACGATCAACCCAAAGCAGTGCGGTGGAAGGCCCTGCATCCGGGGGATGCGTATTCGCGTCATGGACGTGCTGGACTTATTGGCGGCTGGTCTTTCGCGCGAGCAGGTGCTGGAAGAATTGCCCGACCTGGAAGAGGACGACATCGAAGCCGCGCTGCGCTACGCGAGTCATCGTGTTGATCATCCTGTGTTGGCGGCATGACTGAGATCTGGATCGACGCGCAGCTCTCTCCGGCGCTTGCTGCTTGGATCAACCGCACGTACGACGATATCAACGCCCAATCCGTTCGGGCCGTTGGCCTGCGCGATGCCGAAGACGAGGAGATATTTCAGGCCGCGCGGGACGCGAACGTTATTATGATGAGCAAGGACAGCGACTTTTTGAACCTGCTCGATCGACACGGTCCACCTCCGAAAGTGATCTGGGTGGCATGTGGAAACACGTCCAACCAGCGAATGCGAACGATTCTCAGGCAAACGCTTCTGCCAGCCGTGGAGATGCTTGAAGGCAGCGAGACCATCGTGGAGATCGGGGACCTGTAGGGCTACTTAACCCAACACTGCTGCCGACGAAGGGCTGCGGCTAATGCTCGGCGGTAGTGTCTCGTTAGCGTTAACAAGCGTTTCCGCGGTCGATTCCAACGCGCTACACAGGGGTGCGGGTACCTTTGGTGCTTAGTCGTTGTAAAGGGCGTTCCACCACTCGGCCTCGCCCTTCAGCTGCTTATCAAACCAGGAGCGGATCGTGTTCGTCCATTCGATGCGCTTGCTGTAATCGACGATGCCGTGGTTTTCGCCCTCAAACTGCACGTAAGCCACGTCCTGCCCGAGCAGTTGCAGCGCGGTGAACATCTGCATGCTCTCGGCCGGAGGCACGTTCGTGTCCGCATCGCCGTGAAGCAAGAGCAGCGGCGTGGTGATTTTGTCAGCATGAAAGAGGGGACTCTGGTCGATGTAGAGCTCGGGGCTGTCCCACGGAAAGGACTCGGCCGAGGCCACGGCGCTGTACTGGAAGCCCCAGAAGCCATCACCCCAGTAGCTGGTGATATTGCTGATGCCGGCATGCGACACGGCCGCGCTGAAGAGGTCCGTCCGCGTCTGCAGCAGCATCGTCATGAAGCCGCCGTAGGATGCGCCGATCGCCCCCACATTGTCACGGTCGGCGTAGTTGTGCGCGTCGAGGAATTGCGAGACGCCGTCGATGATTTCATCCGCCACGATCTTGCCCCAGTCGTTCACGTGTAGCGACGAAAACTCCTGCCCGTAGCCGATCGTGCCGGTCGGCTGCAGCACGTAGACGAGATACCCGTCGGCCGCCCACAGTTCGTACGGGTAACCGCCGCCAAACGAGCGCGTGGTGGGCACGACGCCACCGTAATAGTAGACGATCACCGGGTACTCTTCCGAAGCGTCAAAGTCGGGTGGGTAGTAGACGTGTCCTTCGATCTCCTCGTCGCGTTCATTGGTGAAGGGCCAGTCCTGCACCTCACCCAGCCGTACGGGCGCAAACTCTTTGGCGGCCGGATTCAGCAGGTGGGTGGAGCTTCCGGTGGTGATATCCAGCAGCCAGGCCTGCTGCGGGTCGGACGTGCCCGACGACGTGTACGTTGCCATCGTGCCCCGGTCGGCCAGGCTGAACGACTGCAGCGCATCGCCCTCGGTTTCGATCAGGTCGAAGGTGCGATCGTCGATGTCATACCGGTAGAGATTCACGAACGAGCGGTCGGTGGTGGTGAAGAAGATCGCGTTTTCCTCCTCGTGCCACTGTGCCTGCGCGATGGACGGGTCGAAGTCCTCGGTGATAGGGTCTATCTCGCCGGTCTCGATTGTGTAGAGGTAGGCCTGCGTGTCGTAGTCATTCGAAATGCGGTCATCGGGGAGATCTATCCCCGCATCGCCAAAGGCGGAGGGGCCGGCCGCCACGAGGATCTGCTCACCATCCGGCGACCATTCCGCTGAGCCCATGAACGGCTGCGCGAATAGGGAGTCGACCTGTAGTGTGTTCAGGTCGAGGATGGAGAGCTCGCCGCGGGTGTAGGGGCGCTCGGAGTAGTCGATGTGGGAGCGGGAGAAGAGCAGCTGCTCGCCATCGGGCGATACACCCTGCAGGCCTGTGGTGAGCTCGCCCGCGGTAAGGCGCTGCGTGGTGCCCTCCGGCAGGTTTAGCCGGTAAAGGAAGCTGCGCGTGTGAAAGCCGGGCCGCCGGTCTTCCATCTTGCGGAGCTTCTGCACGCCGCTATCATCCGGGTCGGGCGACTCGCTGATGCTGTACACCAGAAAATCGCCGGTGGGGGACCAGCTGAACGACCCGAAGTCCTCCACGCTATCGAGCAGCCGCTCCTTCTCGCCCGTCGCCAGATCCACCAGCCACAGATCCGCGCCCTGCTGCGTTCGATCGACATACGCAAACTGCCGCTCCTCCGGCGCCCACTGCAGGTTGCCAATCTGCATCCCACCACCGAACGTCCGGTAGATTTCACCGTCATCCGTGGTGCGCAGTTCGATGCGCGACTCCGAGCGGCCGTCCGGCGGGAGTTGCTGCGTGATGGTCACCGCCGTCAGGTCGCCCGCCGGTGCCGTCGACAACGACGACACGCGCGGGACATCCATAATGTGAGGAAGCGCCAGGAAGCGCTCCGAATCTGTAGTTGCGTGCAGCAACGCATCGTCCGGACTCATAGCGTTTAGCTCCGCCCGAATCGACCAGTCGGCTTCCGTATCCGGGCTTTTCACCGTGTTGATCAACAGAAAATGCTTGCCGCGCGGAAGCTCGATCGTCTGCCTGGCCTCCTCGGCGTCGCTCTCTTCATCCACCGCACGCGGCTGCTGCGTCACCTGATCGCCGTTGAGGTAGACGGCAAACGGGTGGTGGCCCTTCACCGTCAACTCCGCGCGCGTCCATCGATCCGTTTCCACGTACACGCCAGCCCATCCCACGTGCGGCGTGTCGTCCTCGGCTGCATCGAGCGTCAGGTCAGCTCCGCTCTGGCTATTCCACAATAGCTGGGTTGTGCGATCCCAGTCCACGGCATCCCCCGCGCTTGGCCACCAGTCGGAATGATCCAGCACGCCAAGCTCCAGAAGCTTCTGCTCATCGAACCGCTCACCACGGATGCTTTCTACATCGTGAAAGGCTGGAAGCGGCATCGTCACCGGGTCGAGAACCAGCCATTCGTCGACGGTCAGGTCGGGGTCATCCGCGAGTGTATCTTTCGGAAAGAAAATGAACAGAAGCAGAATGCCGCCCGCAAGCAGCGCAGGGAAGAACGTGTTGACACGAATCATGAAATGGGAGACCGATGGGTAGAATGCGACGGAAGCAGGTAACGTTACAATACCTGCCAGTTCGATAAACCTCCACCTGGACGGGTGAAAATTCAAGCGACGGCGAGAGAGTGCTGGCGGGCCCTGTCTGTGCCACTCGCGACAACGTCTGTTCACCGGTGTCGCCAAATGGCCTCCTTCGGTTGCAATGTTGAAGATCCACCGTGCTTTAGCAAAATCTTAAGACGTATCTATCGAGAATATCATTCATTTTCTGCTATGCACTGTTAGGTTTATCATCAGGCAAATCTTGCATCATCAATGAGGAGGCGATATGGAGAGTGACGGAGCTCAAGGTTCAAAGAAGAGCCGTGAAAACGGAGCGAGCGGATGCCCGGTTCACGGCAGCACTTCCCGGAAGGCCGCGAGTGGGCGGCTCCGCAATCAGGACTGGTGGCCGCATCTGCTGCGGCTGGATATCCTGGACGATAATGCCTACGGCGCCAACCCGTACGGCGAAGATTTCAACTACGCAGAGGAGTTTGAAAAGCTTGATCTGAACGAGGTAAAGGCAGACATCAAAGAGGTGATGACGACCTCTCAGGACTGGTGGCCGGCGGATTATGGCACCTATGCGCCCCTGTTCATCCGGATGGCCTGGCATAGCTCCGGAACGTATCGTGTCGCTGACGGCCGTGCCGGCGCGTCAGGGGGGCTCCATCGCTTCCCGCCAGAGAGCAGTTGGCCGGACAACATCAACCTCGACAAGTCCCGCCGCCTCCTTCAACCGGTCAAGCAGAAGTACGGACGCAAGCTCTCGTGGGCCGACTTGATGGTTCTGGCTGGCAACGTCGCGCTTGAGTCGATGGGCTTCGATACGTTTGGCTATGGAGGAGGACGGGAAGACAAGTTCAAGTCCGATGAGTCTGCCATCTGGGGACCAGAGACGGAGTGGGAGCAGACCTCTCCCGAGCGGTTCCGCGAGGGCAAGGTCGGACAGCTCAAGGACCCGCTCGCCAACACGGTGATGGGGCTGATTTATGTTAACCCCGAGGGCCCGTACGGTGAGCCGGACGTAGAGGGGTCAGCGAAAAACATCCGGGAAGAGTTTACCCGGATGGCGATGAATGACGAGGAGACCGTTGCGCTGATCGCCGGCGGCCACACATTCGGGAAAGTCCACGGAGCTGACAACCCTGAGGAGCACCTTGGCCCCGAACCCGAGGCAGCGCCCATTGAGCAGCAGGGCCTCGGCTGGAAGCACGAATTCGGTCAGATCGGGGGGATGATCACCAGCGGAATCGAAGGGCCCTGGAATGCCACACCGACGCAGTGGGATACGAGCTACGTCGACAATCTGCTCGACCACGACTGGGTATCCGTGAAAGGTCCCGGCGGTGCGTGGCAGTGGAAGCCGGTCAAGCAGGATGAGATCGAACACGCGCCCGGCGCCCAGGACCCGTCAACGACGGAGCAGCCGATGATGCTGACGACGGACCTCGCCCTGAAGCACGACCCCGACTATCGCGAGGTGCTGGAGCGCTTTCAGGCCAACCCCGACGAGTTTCAGGATGCCTTTGCCAGAGCATGGTTTAAGCTCCTCCACCGCGACATGGGCCCGATCGTCCGCTACCTCGGCCCGGAAGTACCCGAGGAGACGCTGATCTGGCAGGACCCGATACCGGAAGTCGACCATGACCTGATCGGTGAAAAGGAGATCGCCGAGCTCAAGGCGAAGATTCTCGACACCGGCCTCTCCGTGTCGCAGTTGGTCAAGACTGCGTGGGCATCGGCCTCCACCTACCGCGACAGCGACAAGCGCGGCGGTGCCAATGGCGCCCGGATCCGCCTCGAACCGCAGCGGAGCTGGGAGGTCAACGAGCCCGAGCAGCTGGCAGAGGTGCTCTCCACGTTTGAGCAGATCCAGGAAGAGTTCAACAGCTCCCGCTCTGACGACGTGCGCGTCTCGCTCGCGGACCTCATCGTGCTGGGCGGCAACGCGGCCGTGGAGCAGGCAGCAGCAGACGCCGGCTTCGAGGTGACGGTGCCGTTCGAGCCCGGCCGCACCGACGCCAGCGATGAGCAGACCGACAACGATTCGTTCGAGGTGCTCAAGCCCAAGGCAGACGGCTTCCGCAACTACCTCGGTGGCACGTACGACGACCTGTACGGGCCGCTGGAGGAGCGGCTGGTGGACCACGCAGACCTGCTGACGCTTACGGTGCCCGAGCTGACGGTGCTGGTTGGTGGCATGCGCGCGCTGGGCGCCACCTACGGCGACTCCGACCGCGGCGTCTTCACCGACCGCCCGGAAACGCTGACGAACGACTTTTTCGTCAATCTGCTCTCCATGGACTACGCGTGGGAGCCGGTAGACGAGGACAAGCAAGTCTTCAAGGGTCGCAGCCGCGACACCGGCGACGTCGTATGGGAAGCCTCTCGCTTCGACCTCATCTTCGGGGCAGACGCCCGGCTCCGGGCCGTCGCGGAATCCTACGGGGCCGCGGGTGAAGAGGAGCGGTTTGTGAACGACTTTGTTGAGGCCTGGGCGAAGGTGATGTCCCTCGACCGGTTCGACCTCAAATAACGCGTGCACGGATGAAGCCGGGAGGTTCTTCGGGACTTTGCCGGCTTCCATCCCGCACACTTATTTCCTGATCAGAAAACACAATCTCTTCGACGCTCGCGCTCACGGTCCCTCGTGGGCGCGAGCGTTTTTTGTGGCTGTTCTGCAGTCCCGAGGACGGCCTCCTGTTCGCGTTCGACGATGGTAGCCCCTATACTACGGTCGATGCGTTGCCCCCGAGCACTCAGGTTCACGACCGGATGTCGCCCCTCGCCCTGTCCGCACTCGTTGTCGGAGCTGTAGCGTTTCTGCTCTTTTTGATTCTCTACGTGCGCGTCCATGCGTTCGTCGCGTTGCTCGTCACGAGCCTCGGGGTGGCGGTGGTAGGTGGGATCCCTCCCGCCGAGATCATCGATGTCATCATCGACGGGATGGGCGGCACGCTCGGCTATATCGCTGTAATCATCGGGATCGGCGCCATGATCGGTGAGGTGCTGCGGCAGACGGGCGGGGCCGAGCAGATTGCGTCGACGCTCCTCCGTGCATCAGGCGACGAGAAGGCGCCGTGGGCCCTCAGCGCCACCGGGCTCATCGTGGCAATCCCGGTATTCTTCGACGTAGCGCTGATCCTGTTCATCCCGCTCGTCTACAGTCTGGTTGAGCGGACGGACAAGACGCTGCTCTACTACGCGATTCCTCTCGTCGCCGGGATCGCGGTAGCGCATAGCTTCATCCCGCCCACACCCGGACCGGTAGCTGTTGCCGGTCTCATCGAGGCCGATCTCGGCTGGGTTATTCTGTTCGGGTTGATTGCGGGCGTGCCCGCCGTGATTGTGGGCGGCGTGTTCTTCGGCCGGTACATCGACGCGCGCATCCCGCTCGGGGTGCCGGAGCAGATGGATATCGAGACTGTCGCGGATCCAGAGGCTGCCGGCCGCCGCACGCCGCCGTTCGCGCAGGCTATCGGCATCATCGCCTTTCCGCTCGCGCTCATCCTGCTGGGCACCGTCTCGGACGTTATCTGGGGCGAGGAGCATGTGATCGGCATGTGGATGACGTTCATCGGCCACCCCATCACCGCGCTGAGCGTGGCGGTGCTGCTCACGTTCTACCTGCTCGGCGTGCGCTGCGGGTATCCAATGAAAGACGTGCAGCGGATGGCCACCAAGTCGCTCGAACCCGTCGGGCTGATTATCCTGGTGACGGGAGCCGGCGGCGTGCTCGGCAATGTGTTGGTTGAGACCGGCGTGGGAGAGGTGCTCGCCGAAGCGATGGCCGCGTCGAATCTGCCGATTGTGCTGCTGGCCTTCGGTATCGCGGTGGTGGTGCGCGTGTCGGTCGGTTCGGCCACGGTATCCATGGTGACGGCCGCGAGCTTCATGGCGCCGGTGGTGGCGGCCGGAGCCCACTCCGCACCACTACTGGGCATGATCACGATCGCCATCGCTTCTGGCGCTACCGTGCTCTCGCACGTGAACGACTCGGGCTTCTGGCTGGTCAGCCGGTATCTGGGGATGGACGAGGCGCAGACGCTGAAATCGTGGACGGTGATGGAGACGATCGTTGGGGGCGTGGGCCTGCTCGTGGTGCTCGTGCTCAGTCTCTTCTTCTGACGAGGCTCTCCGGCAACTGCTCCATGATCTCTTCGGCGATAGCGTCCGGCGTGGCATCCACGTCAACCACGATGGCTTCCTCCTCGCCGGGAGCTTCGAGCGCATCGAACTGGCTTTGCAACAGATCGGCATCGAAAAAATGGTCGCTGCGTGCTTCCATTCGTTCGCGAATCAGCTCGTAGTCGCCGCGCAGGAAAATCCACACGAGGTCCTCTTCATCTCCCGAGAGAACGTCGCGGTAGGACTGCTTGAGCGCCGAGCAGGCGATCACTGTCACGTCATCCTCCCTGGTTCTTGCCTCAATGAACGATCGAATCGCCTTCAACCAGGGCCATCGGTCGGCGTCGGTGAGGGGTTGGCCGCTTGCCATCTTCCGGACATTCTCGGGAGGATGGAAGTCGTCACCATCGTGAAACGAGCCGCCCAGTGCGTCGGCGAGGCGTCGCCCCACCGTGGTTTTGCCCGAGCCCGAGACGCCCATCACGATAATGGTCATGAGGATGCTCAACTTGCGAACTGTAGAGGTTGTAGCTACCTGCGTCTGCGCGTGACGTTCGCTGGACGTGTCAGCGAAGTCCGGTCTCGTTTCCCAAACGCCACCGTTTTTGTTTAGATTGATCAGTGACGCCTCCTCCGCTCAGTCAGAAACGTATGATTGTTTTCACCCGCGCCGTTCCGGTCAGTCTTGCCCGATGCGAGTTGACGCATCTATCTCGCGACCACATTGATGTGGCCCGCGCTGCTGCCGAACATAGGCGACTTGAGCACCTTCTGAAGGAGCTTGGCTGCCGGCTGAAGCGCGTGATGCCGGCACCAGCCCTGCCGGACTCCGC
>SLED01000154.1 GCA_007124945.1 Salinibacteraceae bacterium
ATCCGTTTGATGGCCTTGCCGAGCTTTTCCTCCTCTTCCGGGCGCGTGGTCTGCTCCGCCTCCGGGTCGGCGCCGAGCGTAGACTCAAGTACCAGCGTGTCGATAGGCGGCTCCGGGTAGGTAGCGCCGGGGATGATGGTCTGCGGGTTGGGATTTGTGTCGCTGGTGTAGAAGACGCGGCGATCACGCCCTTCCTCGCTGAACGCCAGGAGCACACCAGCCGACCCGAGAATATGGCCGGCGTCAAAAAATTTCGCCTTCACCGTCGTCTTTCCCCGGATGCCCGTTACGTCAAACGTCTCGCCCGGCTCGTGGGTGAGGTAGAGGTACGAATGCATCTCCACATCCTCCTCATCGAAAAGCGGGTCGAAGGGGGAGGACCCTTCCCGCATCCGACGGCGCTGTAGCCTGGCGGAGGCCGGCAGCAGCACATCGGCCATGGCGCGCGTTGCCGGCGTCATGTGGGCCAGGGCGTGCGGAAACTCCCGAAACAGCACGGGAAGCCCGCCGAGATGATCATGGTGCGCATGGGTCACGAGCACATGGTCGATATACCAGTCCTTGTGGCGCTTGACAATGTCGAAGTCGGGCACGCTCTCGGGGCCGTCGATCTCCGGGTCTAACCCAGAATCGAGCGCGATGCCTGTGCCGTCGATCTCGACGAAGAAGCAGCTTGCACCAATAGTTTCGGTTCGTCCGAGCGGGGTAAAGCTTGCTGGCATAGGAGGCGGCTGGAAGGTGGAGCGACAGCGTCGGTGCGGTGCGAGCAACCCTAACGGAAGTGCTCTGCGGCTACCTGTTGCCGATGGCTATTGTTTCGCTGAACAGGCGGATCGTAGACGCATGCCTGTCAGTAATAAATTGCCGAAGTTCAACTCCAATCAGTACTACGCCCGGTTTTTCTATGGCGCGGACCCGTTCGTTTACCGTTCACACCGCCCCATGGTACTCTCAGCAACATCATACCCCAGAGGGCTTCCGAAGTCCGGGGGTGTCGCCATCCAAATCGCTACTTGATGTGGCGCCATGGCTCCTCCGGCGCGCGGTGCAGACGCGCACGCACCAGCAAACGCCTTTTCAGCGGGCGGATGTCTCCCTGCTGCGCACTCCGCCCGAGCGGTTGCGGGTGACGTGGCTGGGGCACGCCTCGCTGTACGTGCAGTTACCCGGGCTTGCCGTCCTTACCGACCCGATGCTGAGCGAGCGTGCCAGCCCGCTCCCGTTTGCCGGGCCGGCGCGACACGTGCCTCCACCCATTCGCGCGCACGAGCTACCCTCCGTCGACCTGGTGGTGTTGTCCCACAATCATTACGATCACTGCGACCGCACCACGCTCCGGCAACTGCATCAGCAGTTTATTCCGGAGTTTCTAACGCCCCTGGGGCTCGGTCGCGTGCTGAAAGACTGGGGCATCGATCATATCACCGAGCTTGACTGGAACCAGTATGTGGCCACCGACGCCTACCGGCTCCACTGTACGCCTGCCCGCCACGCAACCGGCCGCGGCCTCCGGGATCGCAACCAGACCCTCTGGGCCGGATGGTACCTCACAACGGACGAGGCTCGCTTTTTCTTTGCGGGCGATACGGGCTACGGAGAGCATTTCGCACAGGTGCGGGAGCGGCTTGGCAGTCCCGATGTGGCCGCCCTTCCGATTGGCGCATACCGCCCCCGGGAGATCATGAAGGCGGTGCACATGAATCCCGCCGAAGCCATGCAGGCATTACAAGATCTGCAGGCTCCCCACATGATTCCGATTCACTGGGGTACGTTCGACCTTACCGACGAACCGTTATCCGAGCCTATCGAGAAGGCAAAAGACGCCGCAAGGAGGAAAGGGATGGCGAGAGCACTTCACACACTCGATGTGGGCGAATCGTGGGAGCTACGCACAGTACCTGTAGACGCTCCGAACCGGTAAAACGGAACTACTGCGCCTCCCCGGCAGCCCAGAGGATACCCCCCCTCAGGTGCTCTACAAACTCCTCTTCCTCATAGGATTCCGCCGTGTGCCCCATACCGGTGTACCAGGAGCGCCCCTCCCCTACAGTGTGATACCAGGCGATCGGATGCTCATCACCCATCGCGGGCGCATCTTCCAGATCGTACGAATCCTCATCAAGCGTTAGCAGCACATTGATGTCCTCCTGCACATCGGTGAAGCTGTACCACTCGTCGGTCCGCACCCACGGGTCAGGCAGATGAGCCGTGGAAGGGTGTCCGGCGTCTACCACGTCCACGCGGCCTTCCTGTACTGCCGGATGGCCATCAAAATAGGCCCCCACAAGCTGGCCATACCACTCCCAATCGTATTCCGTGTCAGCAGCCGCATGCACCCCTACAAAGCCGCCACCGCCTTCAACAAACTCCCGAAACCGCTCGCGCTCGCTGTCGGAGTCGAAAACGTCCTCGGTGGTATTCAGGAAAACGGCCACGCGGGACTCGGCAAGCTCTTCCAGAAACTGCTCTGGCATCTCGGTAACCACGACCCGGAAGTTCTCCTCAGCGCCCAGTCGGCGCAACAGTGCCACTCCATCAGTGATGGACTCATGACGGAAACCGGTCGTTCGGGTGTACACAACCACCGTGTAGTCGGTGTCATCCGAAGCTACAGACGCCGGCACCGCATCTTCGTCGGGCTCCGGAGCGCATCCGACAAGAAACAACAGAACAAATCCCAGAAGAAGTGAAAGAGTACGCACAGTTCGCTTGATAAATGCTTGTTAACGATGGAGAAATGCCCTGCAGCTGAAGCGGCGCGGTTGCGCCAGCCGGCAGTCTGCCGGCAGGGTACGGTGTGCCGGGCGCGATTACGCAGCGGCGCCTTCCTGCTTGGCCTGCTGATAGTCTTCCCAGTCGGCGAGGAAGCGCTCAAGTCCACTATCGGTAAGGGGGTGATGCAGGAGCTTTTTGATGACATCGAGTGGCATCGTGGCCACGTCGGCTCCCATGCGAGCACACTCTACCACGTGCATCGGATGGCGAATGGAGGCTGCCAGCACCTCGGTTTCGTAGCCGTAGTTGTCATAAATATCCACCACCTGCTGAATGAGCTTGAGGCCATCGGAAGAGATATCGTCCAGGCGGCCCATAAACGGAGAGATGTAAGTAGCGCCTGCCTTCGCCGCAATAAGGGCTTGCGTGGGGGAGAAGCATAGCGTGCAGTTGGTCGGGATGCCCTCATCACGCAGCGCGTTGAGCGCCTTGATACCATCGAGGATGAGCGGCACCTTGACGACAACGTTATCATGAATCTTCGCGAGTTCATGCGCCTCCATCATGATGCCCTCAAAGTCGGTTGCCGTAACCTCTGCCGACACATCGCCATCAACAAGCTCGCAAATCTGGAAGATGCGGTCATGAAAGTCGACATCCCCCTCCTTCTTCATCAGCGAAGGATTGGTGGTTACGCCATCCAACACGCCCATATCATTGGCTTCTTTAATCTCATCGAGGCTGGCCGTGTCAACAAAAAATTTCATGGTGCGGTCTGGTCAAATGTTCAGGGGACGTCGATCTTGAGCAGATGAAGCGGTTTCGATTTTGTTGCCCGCTTGTTGCCTTAGTATACTACCTTGGATACGACCGGACAAGTGCCGGTTTGTTTACGCCACTTTCAATTTCCACAAGGTTTTGGCTCATGCATCTTTGCCTGTTTGAAGACGACGCGGTAGACCACCTACTTCCCCTGGTATACACGCGGCCCGTGTATGATCTGCGCGTCGGGATGCGCACGGTGCTCCAACGAACGCGGGATGCTTTCGGTGGTCCGGCGCTGCTTCTGCACACCCGGCAGGCGCTGGCGGCTGTTACGGGCGAGGAGCAGGACACCCTCACGAATCGGATTCCGGGCGAGGTGGACGTGTTATTTGCTAACGGCCGCTGGCTGGTGAAGGAGGGTCCGCTTTTGAATGAGATCAAGCAGGCTACGAAAACCGCGGACGCTCCCCGGGTCTTTGTGCAGGGAGACGTGGTTGTGGCGGCCTGGGTGCCCGCTGCAGCTAATTCGCTTGTTCAGCACGAGGCGGTTACGCCGGAGACGTTTGAGGGCATGCCTACGGAGGCGGTGGAGGGCGCTCGTTTCATCGACCGGCTCTGGGATCTCGTGACGGAGCTACGGCCCGCCCTTCTGTACGATTATGAGGCGAAGGCTAAAGGCTATAACGTGTTCGAGCGCCCCAAGGCTGATATCGATGAAAGTGCTACCCTGGCCAATAGCGAGGATATCATTATTGCACCTGAAGCCCGGGTGCATCCCGGTGCGATCCTCGCCGCTACCGATGGCCCCATCTTTATCGCGGAGCGGGCGAACGTGCTGGAAGGAGCGGTGGTGCGAGGGCCGGCCTATGTTGGAAACAACGCGCAGGTAAAGCCCCTGGCAAATGTGGAAGGCGTCTCCATCGGGCCGTGGAGCAAGGTGGGAGGTGAGGTACACAGCAGCGTCATTCACTCCTACAGCAACAAGGCACACGCCGGGTTTCTCGGCAATTCGTACCTGGGGCGATGGTGCAACATCGGCGCGGATACGAACACGTCAAACCTGAAAAACGATTACGGGGAGGTGAGCCTGTTCAATCACGTTTCAGGCGAGTTTGAGGCGAGCGGGCAGCAGTTTCTTGGCCTCATCATGGGCGACCACAGCAAGTGCGGTATCAACACCATGTTCAATACCGGAACGGTGATGGGCATTGCCTGCAACCTGTACGGAGCGGGCTTCCCTACGCGGTTCATTCCGTCCTTTTCCTGGGGTGGGCCACAGGAAGGATTTACGGATTATCGCCTGAAAAAGGCGCTGCGCGTTGCCGAAACGGTGATGGCACGCAGGGAGGCTACGCTGAGTGAAGGCGGGCGGGAACTGCTCACGCGCATTTTCGAAGAGACCGCACCGCTACGGAAAAAGTATCACAGCCTACCAGCGTAGCTCGTTTTTTACCACGCATTGGGTAGCACGAGACGGATCCCACGTGCTTCCAGCTCCGGGAGAATGATTCGCAACGCCTCCACGGTTACGGGTCTGTCGTGCATCAAGATGATGTTTCCGTTCTCCAACCCGGCAAGTGTCCGCTCGGCGACCTGGCGTGCGTCCTGCTCAACCGAGTCTTCGTTGTCCGGAAAGAGATAATCGGTGGAGTTTACGGACCATCCCATGTTGCGCATCCCCGCGTCCCACACGATGGAATCTGCTGCAGGTGTAGAGATGCCGTACGGTGGGCGAAAAAACGTTGGCGCGTAGTCTTTGTGCTGTTGCAGCCACTCGTTCACGCGGAGAATCTCCCGAGCGGTTTCATCCGCAGATAGCGTTGCGAGATCCTTGTGGCCCCACCCATGATTGCCGACCATGTGGCCACCATCGATCATCTCCTGCACCCGTTCCGGAAAAGCAGAAGCGGGCTCGCCATTGATGAAGAAAAGGGCACGGACATCGTGCGCTGCAAGCAGGTCAAGCAGCTCCCGTGTCGTATCCTTTTGCGGACCATCGTCGATCGTGAGTAGCGCGATTCCCTCGGTCGATCCCCCTGGTGCAGCCCTCACCTCCCACAATACGGAGTCGATGTAGAACGTGGAGTCATCAGCAGGCGCACCGGTATCAGCCGGTGGAGAGATCAGTCCTGCCACAATGAGAAGGAGTAATAGCATGTGCAAGAAAGGACGAGCTCGCGCGGCGACCTCCACTCTCAGAATGTGACGGGTTACACTGGTTCGGCCCTGGCAATCACAAGCGTCAGGTCATCGCTGAGCTGATTCCGATCGCCCGTGAACTCGCGCAAGGAGTCTCGCACTGCCTGCAGTATCTCGGACGCGGATTTCTCCCGGTGCCGTAACAGACACTGCTCAAACCGCTCTTCCCCATACTCCTCCTCATCGGGACTCATCGCCTCTGTCACTCCGTCGGAATAGAGCGCAAGCACATCTCCTTCCTCGAGGGTTACGTAGCCGCGCTCGTACGTATTATTCTTCATCACACCGAGCAGGAGTCCGCCCGTTTTAAGATGCTCGATCGAGCCATCTTTCCGAATTACCAGAGGCGGGTTGTGTCCGGCGTTAACGTAGCCGAAGCGCCGTTCGTCGGCTTCGTAGATTCCCAGGAAGAACGTGATAAACGTGGCAGGGTCGGTATTCCTGCACATCACATTATTGATCTGCGCGGTGGCATCCTCCAGTGTGATATCCATGGGAAGGACTACCTGCAGCGAGGCCTGCACGTTGGCCATCAATAGCGAAGCCGGAACCCCCTTACCCGTCACGTCGGCGATGGCAAGCAGCAACCTGTTTCCCTTTAGCTCCGCCACATCGAAGTAGTCCCCACCGACCTCCCGGCTCGGGAGCGCGATGGCATCTACGCCCAGGCCAGAGATCGAAGGAATCGGATCTGGGAGGAGCCGCTGCTGGATTTCACGGGCCAGGCCTACTTCCTTCTCCAGGCGCTCTTTCTCGATCTGCTCCTCCACCAGGAACGAGTTCTGAATAGAGACGAGAGCGAGATTGCCGAGCGCGTACAGGAATTCTACGTCTTCCGGCTCGTACGCCGCTTCGGTGATTTTTTCGCCGAGGAAGAGCACTCCGGTAGTGCGCTGTTGCTGCCGTAGTGGGAGTGCCAGCTGGAGGCCGGCCTCGACCAATGGCTGCCACTCTTCACCAGCGTCCTCAAGCAGAATGAGTTCACGGGCTGAAGCCAGCACCTGATCATCAAGTTCATCAAACAGAACCGGATCGAGCCCTTTGTGCGCTATCGCCTCCCACATGCGAGCATCAGCGGTAGGGGTTCGGCGAAGCAAAAATCCGAAGCAGCGCACCCCCATCTGCCCCATCAGCGCAAACGAGAGTAGCTTCACCAGATGATCGCGGTCGATGGTCGCATTGAACTCCTGCGACAGATCGAAGAGGGTATTGAGCTGCTGGATTTTATCGTCCAGGTCGCGGTTGGCCTGCTTCAGCTCGTGCACCATCATCGAGTTGTGCACGGCGCTGGCGGACATTTGCACCAGCGACTGGATGAACTCCAGCTCCGGCCGCTCAAACGGGGCGCCCGTGGCCTTTCCTCCCAGCCCAATCAACCCGATCTTGCGATCTCCGGAAGCGACGGGCAGGAGAAGCCGGATCCTGCGCTCGGCCAGCGGGGGCGGTACGTCTTCATCGTGAAGCACCTCGCGCGTCGGAAATTTGTCAAGCCGCTCCTCCTGCGACAACGAAACGATGTCACCGGGCGTCAACCCCACGGCCCCTTTCGCAGCAACCACCCGATACCCACCCTCGACTGGCTCGTACAGCAGCGCCACCCCTCGCGTCACCAGCATTTTACTCATCGCGGTGAGCAACAGGTTGTTGAGCACAAACTCCAGATCAATAGACGTGCTCAGGAGCCTGCTCGTCTCGTAAATAGCGTTTAGATCAAACCGATCTATCTGGTACGAGACGGGGGGCGAGTCAGACATGAAGAAGCGGGCCTGAGATGAGCGGGGGCAGCTACACGGGTGTACGCCGGTTCTCGGGGTTTATTCCGATGATCGATCAAGGTGAATAACGTCGGCCTCGTAAATGGCACCGTCCCTTAGACGCAACCGGAGACACGTTTTTTCCTGGTGAAAGCCCTGGCGGCCGGCCGCACCGGGATTGATAAACAACATCCCCTCCAAATGCTGCACACGCTCAACCTGCAGGATGTGGCTGTGCCCGCAGATGAAAACGTCCGGAGGATCTTGCGCCAGCGCCCGCCCCATATTGCGCTGCCACCGCCCGGGTCGGCCGGCGATATGAGTCATCCAGAACCGAAGCCCTTCAACATCAAATCGCTGATGCTCCGCAGTGCGCAGCCGAAGCGCCTGGCCGTCTACGTTTCCATAGACGGCTTGGACAGGCGCCAGCTGCTCCAATGCATTCAACACATCCTCCGACCCGATATCACCTGCATGAAGAATCAAATCGACGCCGGCAAATTCCTCTGTGATTGCCGGATGCAGATAACCGTGCGTGTCAGATAGAATTCCTATGGTCATAGGCAACGAACCGGTCCGGCTGCGGAGGACGAATTACAGCTCGAGCGATTCACCCGGTGCAAGGGGCTTGAGCGAAAAGCCACCACGCTTGAAGGTCTGCTTGCACTCGTCCATGTCAATCTCGATGAACGGGAACGTATCGTAGTGCATGGGCACGATCTGACGCGGCGTCAGCATGTCGGCTGCGCGAACAGCACCGGCGGCGTCCATCGTAAAGCAATCGCCTACGGGCATCAGCGCCAGGTCGATGTCGTGCTCCTCGCCGTACCAGGCCATTTCAGCGAAGGGGCTCGTATCACCGAGATTGTAGATGCATTTATCTTCGATATGCACGATGTACCCATTCGGGTTGCCACCGTACGTGCCATCTGGAAAGGAAGACGAGTGCCGGGCATACGTCTGGAAAACGCGGCCGAAGGGGAAATCCCAGCCACCGCCCGTGTTCATCGGCTGCACGTTCTCCACACCCTGCTCCTGCGCGTAGGTAACGATCTCAAAGTTGGCGACCAGCTGCGCGCCCGTACGCTTCGCGATAGAAACGGTATCGCCCCAGTGGTCTGCGTGCGCGTGCGTAAGGAAAAGATAATCGGGCTCCAGGTCATCTGCCGTGACCACGCCCTCCGTATGCGGATTGTCTGAAATGAACGGGTCGAACAGCAGCGTCGTGCCGTTGGATTCAATCTGAAAGGCCGAATGTCCGAAGAAAGTTAGCTTCATGGGTGGCTGGCTGAAGTTTGGTGAGATGAGGCAATCAACAGCTAAAGGTAAGAACGGGGATTCTCGCTGTGGTATCCAGCAATTAGGTTAACAATAGTGCAATTTGGTAACGTTTTTCTGACACAATAGTTAAGCATGTAGCTTACAAAAATTACCTATTGAATATCGTACCCGGATACCGCTTATTGTTAGGGCACGTGAAGCAAGGCTCATCGCCTGTTCGTCGGTAGCTACGAGCGGCGTGGGACTTTGTAAACGCCCACAGGCTGACCCTCCTCACCACCGCGGCCTGCACAGGTTTATATTATGACGGGAGCTGTGCTGATATCAGCGCGGCTGCTTCGAAACGCGAACTCCAATCAACTGAGATACCCTTCCATGGCCTTAGATACTTTCTCTGCCGAAATTCTGTCGATTCATCGGATGACCCCGCGCGTGAAGCAATTCCTGCTGGAGTCTGAACGCGGGCTCTCCTATCAGCCGGGCCAGCATACGTGTATTGTAGTGCCGCAAGATAATGGACGGGATGCCGTCAGGCCGTACACTCCGGTTAACCTGCCCAAAGGCAACCTCATGACGCTGGCGATAAAGACGTACGAAGACGGTACGGTATCAACGTACATGCACGAGCGTGAGGTGGGGGATACCGTCACCATCATACCGTTTAAAGGAAATCTGCACGTGAAGGACCTGGAGGGGCACAACGTCTTCCTGTCAACCGGCACCGGCATCACGCCGATGGTTGCTATGCTGCGCGATTTCCTCTCAACACCCGGTGGAGAAGCGACCTTTATCTTTGGAGAGCGCACGCAGGAAGACCTGATGTAC
>SLED01000323.1 GCA_007124945.1 Salinibacteraceae bacterium
CTACCGGCATGTCTGAAACGTTTACCGAACGCCTCCGCTCGCTGCAACGAGACAAGCAAACGGCCCTTTGCGTGGGACTCGACCCGGATCCTGAGCGACTACCTGATCCGCTCAGCGAGATGGAGCCGTTAGAAGCTGCTCGGGAATTTTGCCTCGATATCATTGAGGCCACTGCGCCTTTTGCGTGTGCTTTCAAGTTTAATCTGGCGTTTTTTGAAGCCCTCGGCGATGGCGGTTTGCGCGTCTTGCGGGAGGTAATTGGTGCAGTTCCGGAAAATGCGCTTACCATCGGAGACGCCAAGCGGGGCGATATCGGTAATTCGGCTCGTTTCTACGCTCGTGCCCTATTCGACGACTTGAGCGTAGACGCGTGCACGGTTGCGCCGTACATGGGTCGAGACGCCGTCACGCCCTTTCTGCAGCGCCGTGGGACGGCCGCGTTCGTGTTGGCACGTACATCAAATCCGGGGGCAGACGACCTCCAGACGTGCACAATCGATGGCGAAGCCCTATACCAGCGCGTGGGACGCCTCACGCGAGAGTGGGCAAGCGAAACACCCGCAGATGCCGGCCTTGTGGTAGGAGCAACCCGACCCGACGCTGTTGCCCGGCTCCGGGAGCTATGCCCGGCCCTACCATTTCTCATCCCCGGGGTTGGAGCACAGGGGGGGTCGCTTAAAAGCTGCCTGGAACTGGGCACCACCGGAGAGGGCACGGTCATCATTAACAGCAGCCGCAGCATCATCTACGCTTCGGAAGAAGGCGACTACGCAGAGGCTTCAGCACAGGAAGCCGAAAGATTGCAGCAAGAGATGAAGTACTATCTGGCCGAATAGCCGCTCGGGATTCAGGTTACGTTCCCGGTCCTGATGTGTCTACAGAAACGAGTAGGCTTCGTGTATCAGGTAGCGGTGGGGGATGGCGAGCGAAAAGCAGATTCTGCCCGGGCGCGCTTATCCGCGCTATTACTGGATTGACGATACCGGCTTCGCGCTGACCGTGCACGAGCCCCAGCCGAAAGTGCCCGAGGCTCTGGTGCAGGATCTGTGGCGCCACCAACGCTTCGCAAAAGATCACCTCACAACGGTCGATGGACGTCCGGTGAAGATACTGGACCCTGGCGAACCGAATACGGATCGCGGACCTGATCTTCTGAACGCTGTCCTGCATATCGACGGGGTTGAGTGGCGGGGCGCTGTGGAGATACACGTGCAATCAGGTGGATGGTATGCTCATCAGCATCATAAGGACGAGGTGTACAATAGCGTCGTACTTCACGTTAGCCTCTACCCTGATGTGTGGACCGGCGGGCTGTGCCGTGCGGATACCACCACGATTCCGGAAATCACGCTCGCTGATAAGCTACGTCAGCCGCTCCGGAGCCTGTTGCATCACTTCCTCACGAGCGACGGCAACAAGCTCCCATGCGCGTCTCAGTGGAAACAGGTGCCAGAGAGCCTTCGCCAAGACTATACGCTGCGTCTCGGCCGCCAGCGACTCGTGGAAAAGGCGCGGCGTATGGGCGCACGGTATCAGGCAGAGCCCTTCCTGAAGAACTTGCTTTTTTACGAAGTAGCCAGAGCCCTCGGGTATTCGAGAAATACTGACCCGATGCTCCTTCTTGCTCAGCGCATCCCACTTCATGCAGCGCACCAGCTACGTGAAGACGCTGTCGCTCTCGATGCACTCTTTCTCGGCACTGCCGGTCTCATTCCCTCACCGGATGAGCTTACCGAGGCACCCTCTTCCACGCAAGCCTACGCGTATCTCCTTCGCCGCACGTTTGCGCAGCTCTCGGGTAAACACAACATCCAGCAGCTCGATTCAAACAGCTGGCAGTTTTTCCGGCTGCGACCGGCAAACTTTCCACCGCTCCGCGTGGCACAGCTGGCGGCCCTCTTCCAGTCTGGAGGACTGTTTGATGGCGACACGCTCGGACGTTTGGCAGAGGACTTAGCGTGCGAGCGGCCCGTGTCTGCATGGGAGGAGACGCTGCTGGCGACCGGGCCTCCGTCATTCTGGAATCACCACTTCACCCTAACCAGCAGTACGTCGAAACGCTCCCCTGCCATCGGCGCCACGCGGCGCAAATCCATCGTCTCAAACGCATTCGTTCCAGTACTCATCCTGCACGCGGAGCAGGAAGGTCTACTGCCGCTTCGCGCCGAGCTTCTCTCACTCGTCGATGCGCTGCCTCCCGAGAGCGATAGCGTAACGCGCCAGTTTCCCAGCGCCCCCAAAACGCGTCTGCAGAGCCAGGGCTACCATCAGCTGTACCGCACCAAATGCACACTTGGCGGATGCCTTTCATGCCAGATCGGGAAACACCTCATTTCGGAGGGGGAGTGACTTTCTGAGAACCGGCCGCGTGGGACCATCTAATATTCGTTCGCACCTCTATCACCAGCGGGCTATCTTATCATAGCGCACATACCAGCTCTAACTTACGTCCCAACATGCTTGTCCGAATTGTTCGAATGACGTTCGCTCCCGAACATGTGGATCCTTTCCTGACGCTCTTTGACGAAGTGTCGCCGACCATTCGCGATGTCGATGGATGCCACCACCTTGAGCTGTGGCAAGACGTCCGCTACCCCTCCATTATTACTACCTACAGTGAGTGGAGCGACCGGGAAGCGCTACATGCCTACCGCCACTCCCCTTTCTTCGAATCCACGTGGGAGCGTACCAGGCGCATGTTTGCGGCTCCCCCGCGGGCTTTCAGCCATAAGATTATCCGTAAACCCGGGAAAAAGCGGTAGATGATCGTAACTCAAAATGCCATATTCTGACTTAAGATCAAAGCTTCTTTTCCGATAGCCTCCGATACTTGTGACGCTGAATATGTGCGGTAACCGCGTCAGCGCTGATCCACCAAGCTTCTGCTCCTTATGTTGATCTCGGTTAGTGGGAATAACGACACGCCAGCCATGCGCTTCGATGACTCTACTGATGTAGAGATCAATTTCCCGCCGTTGCCGCGCACGGTAGTAGAGGTAACGGAGCTTTTGGGCGACGAAGACGCCCGGCCTGACGTGCAGGCGCTGGCTAAGATTGTCAACTCCGATCCCATCATTGCATCATCGGTGCTACGGCGCATCAACTCGGCATACTACGGAATGCGCCGACGCATCAGTCAGGTTGAAAAAGCCGTGTTCCTGCTGGGCTTTCTGGAGGTATCCAACCTCGTCCTTACGGCAAGCATGCTTCGGTTACGGGATATTGTGGACACGGATGAACAGGTTAAGATCTTCACGCAGGTAACCCGTAGCAGTATCAGCACAGCCCATCTCATGGATCATCTAACGAAGGAACTGGCTGTCCCGGCAAGCTCAATGGCCTACACGCTCGGCTTGCTTCCCAACATTGGACGGCTCGTGTTGCTCTACAACCGGCCGGATGATTACGAGGCGCTGTGGTTCGTAGAAGGCGAGCCCAAAGCGCCTGATGCCGCTGCAGAGAAGCGAATCTTTGGTATCGATTTCGCGGATCTTGGAGCTCTTGCCACTGAAGAATGGCAACTACCCGAGACCATCAGTGAGGTGATTCGATCTCAGATTCGGCCCGAGCGCGTAAGCGACTCGCATCACGAGTTGCTCGTGCTCTCGTTGTTACTATCGGCCACGAGCCAGGTCTCGCGAGACTGGTTCATCAGTCCGGGCGATGATTTTAAACCTCCGGCAGCCCTGCATCTGCTTGCGCAGCAACTCGAGCGCTCGTCTGACTCCATCGAGGATCTGATTGAGAGGGAGAGGGAGACTACCGTCACGTACGTAAACAGCATGACGACGGCAGACTGAGCGCCCTTAGCGCAGAATATCTTCGAGGGTCATGGCAGTAATCATGCGGTTGCGATCGCGGTCGTACTGCGGTGGGCGACTCTGGTAGGTGCTCATTTCTGCCGGCTCAAGGTGGCGCAGAGCTGCTTCTTCTGGATTTACCACCAGATCCACCTCGCGGAGGATGCGCCGGTAGCGATTACGCATTTCACCGTGATCGGTGACAATCGCCCCGAAATTGCGCCTCAATACCCGATGATTGCCCGACCGCTCCTCTGCTTGCCTCAACAGGTCAGCATGCTCTTCCACCATCCCCGCATGGATCTCCAGCGCGGCTTCGTAGCGCTCCATCAGCGAGACCAGGTCTGCGTTCTCCTCAGCTGCGCGCTGAAGAAGCTCCGCGTCTGCCTGGGCACGGTCCAACTGGCTGACAAACTGATCATTGGCAGTCTGAATCTCGTTCAGCATGGCCTCTTCGTTACCGTACTGACCGTACGTACGGCAGCCAGAGAGTACGATAAGAAGACCCAGGCCGAGCACAAGCGTGCTGCGTCCGATAAAACGAAAGGAAGGGCAAGCGACGGTCATGTCTCAAGAAGTGTGTAGAAGCTTTGGTGTGGATCGGAAATAATTTAGCGCATCCAGCGGGCGATTGCGTGCAGACAACCTACTTTTACGCCCTTCTTCACGCGCCAGGTTAAATAATCGTGTCGTCCGGAATCTCGGCATTTTTGGGGATAACGACAATACCATCCTTAATGTAGTAATTGTCACCCTCCGCCTCCGTAACATTATCGCGGTTCTTTATGATACAGCGGCGTCCGATGCTTACGTTCTTATCGATGATGGCCCCCTCGACGTACGACTCAGCGCCGATGCCGGGCTTCGATGGCCCCTTCACCGGATCTCTCACCTCCGGGTCGTGCCACCGATAGTAGTCGTTACCCATTACCACGGTGTTCTTGACTGTTGTGTTATCCGCCAGGTAAGAGCGCAATCCAATCATGGAGTTGGATACCTGGCTGTTCACCACGAGGCTGCCCTCTGCGATCAGCGACGCCTGCACGTAGGAGCTCTGAATCTTAGCCGGTGGCAGCATACGCGAATTGGTGTAGAGCGGAGCGCTTGGATTGTACACGTTGTAGGGCGGCGATGGGCGAGTTAACATCAGATTGGCCTCGAAAAACGATCGGATGGTACCAATGTCGCTCCAGTATCCTTCAAACGGATAACTCACAACGCGCTTCTTCTCGATCGCCTCAGGTATGATCTGATGGCCGAAATCATTCTCATCAGGCCGCTCCTCAATCATCGTATTCAAAACGTCCTTGCCGAAAATGTAAATCCCCATCGACGCCAGGTATATCCGCCCTTCGGCCTTCATACTATCGGAGACAGGGCTCTCCTTACCGTCCAGATCACTCCGGTCCGGTTTCTCATGAAACTCCGTGATGACACTGTCCTCATCCGTTTTCAGGATGCCGAAGGCTGGAGCATCGTCAGCCGTTACAGGGATGGTGGCAATGGTGATGTCTGCATCCGAGGCCTGATGGTGGGCAAACATCTTCCGATAGTCCATCGAATAGAGCTGATCGCCCGAAAGGATGAGCACGTGCGAGTGCTTGTAGGTGTTGATATGAGGCAGGCTGCGGCGGACAGCGTCGGCGGTGCCCTGAAACCACTCTTTAGACGCCCGGGTCTGCTCGGCCGCCAGAATCGTCACAAATCCGCCCCGAAAGCGGTCAAACCTGTAGGTACGAGCGATATGCCGGTTCAGGCTTGCCGAGTTGTACTGCGTAAGTACAAAGATCCGGTTAATGTCCGAGTTGATACAGTTGGAGACCGGCACGTCAATCAATCGGTATTTACCGGCAAGCGGCACAGCCGGCTTCGAGCGATCGCGCGTTAGCGGAAAAAGCCGGGTGCCGGCCCCTCCTCCCAGTATCACAGACAACAGCTGACTCATATCAGAGTGGATCTTATGAAGGCAAGTGTACGGACCGCGAGAGCAATAACCCTCCAGCCGCTGACGACGCTATACAATCAACAAAGATGAAGCAACAGATAACGCCTGTCGGCGACGCGCGCACAACATAATTACAAATTGGCACGGATCCAACTCAAACAGCCACTTTCTTCTGGACATGAGGCTGCCCGAAGAACGAGTTACGATCGCGAAACACCGGTGCTGTGCGCAAGGTACTCTTGAATGTCTTTTCCTGATCTTCTCTGTAGTTCGTTAAGGTGCTGCGTGCATGAGTGAGCAGACGGCCCAACTCGTTGAGCGCCTCCGCACGAGGCTTCGCCGAACGGCGCAACGTATTACGCTTGCCAACCTAATGGTGGGCCTGCTTACCACGTTGGGCGTTGCAGCAGGTGTCTGGGCCATCCTCACGGCCGTTGAGGCGTACTTGTGGCTTGACCCCTCCGCCCGAACGGTTCTCTTCTGGGGAGCGATTGCTGCTGTTGCAGTAGTGGCAGGGGGCTTTCTCGTCAGGCCACTTCTGCAATATATTGGGCTCATCAGCAAGCCGGATGACCATGCGATAGCCCGACGGGTGGGCGCTGCCTATCCAGCCGTCGAGGACCGCTTCACCAACCTCCTGCAGCTTGCCGATGGAGCTGATACAACCGCGCCCAGCCCGCTGGTAGACCGGGCAGTCCAGGATCTGGCGCGGGAGGTAGACGCGGTCCCGTTCGAGGAGATTGAGGATTTCTCGGCTGTCCGCCGGCTTAGCCCGTACGTGGCGATTCCAGTGATTGCACTCCTCTTGTTTGCTGCGGTGGCGCCCTCCTCCTTCTTTGAAGCCTCCGAACGGCTCGTGGCCTACGACTCCGCCTTCGAGCGCCCTGCACCGTTCTCTCTTGAAGTACGACCCCGAAGCGCGGAACTGGTGCGGGGTGATTCGCTGGCAATCACCGCGCGCGCTTACGGCGACACCCCCTCGGAGGTCGTCCTCAGGGTCCAAAGCGCATCTACGGATGACGTCGAAGAGCGAACCGTACCGGAAACGGCTGATGGGGTGTACAGCCACACCCTCACAAATCTACGCGACTCCTTCCGGTATCAGATTGAAGCCGGGCCGATAACGACCAACTGGTTCGAGGCCCGCATCGTGGAGCGCCCGAGCGTCCGGCAGCTTCAACTCACGCTGGACTTTCCAGACTACACAGGTCTGCCTTCCGAACAGCTGCCCGCCAATACCGGCGACGTCCGCGCGCTCCCCGGCACCGAAGTGCATCTCGAAGCACAACTCGGGGGAGGAGAGATAGCGGAGGCCTACCTGCAGTTTGAGGGGGAAGAGACACAGGAACTCACGCTCAATGGCGCAACGGCTACCGGCTCCTTCACCCTCACCGAGGACGGTAGTTACCAGATCCGGCTGCAAAGCCCGGAGATGATTATGAACCGGGACCCCATCACGCACACGCTGCGGGTCCGGCCCGATGCCCCGCCGCGCGTGGACCTCCTCTCCCCTGATGAGCAGGTTGATTACCCGGAGGACGGCGCCATTCCCCTGCTCTCCCGCATCCAGGACGATTTCGGCTTCACGTCCCTTCAGCTTCACTATCGGCGGGTGGAAAGTCGCTTCGGGAGTGCCACCACGGAAGAGGAAACCATCAACATCCCCATCCCGGACCCCTCTGCCACCGATCTCGAAATCCCGTTCCTCTGGGAGATCCCCGCTCAAACCGACCTGGATCCAGCGCCCGGTGACGTAATCGAATACTTCCTGCGGGTGCAGGACAACGATACAGTCTCTGGCCCGAAATCGTCCAGGAGCAATGTCCACCGCTTCCGCGTGCCCTCGCTCACTGAACGATATGAGCGTTTTGATGAGGCCAAAGACGACACGCAAACTCGCATAGAGGAAACGCTTGACCAGGCCGAAACCCTGCGCCAGCAGTACGAGGAATTCCGCGACGACATGCGCCGCAAGCAGGAAGCGGACTGGCAGGATGAGCAGGCCCTTGAAAGCCTGCAGCAACAGCAGGAAGCTATTGAGTCGCAGGTGGAAGAGATCTCTCAGCAGATGGAATCCCTCTCGCGCGAGCTCCAGGAGGGAGACCTTGCCAGCGATGAGCTGTCGCAGATGTGGGAAGAACTGCAGGAAGTTACGCGCGAGATCAGCTCTCCGGAACTGCAACGTGCTCTTGAGGAGCTGCGTGAGGCGATGCAGGAAATGGATATGAGCCGGATGCAGGAAGCATTTGAGGACTTTGAGTTCAACGAGGATCAGTACCGGGAGCGGCTTGAACGCACACTTGATCTGTTCAAGAACTTGCGGGTGCAGCAGGAGCTCGAGGAAGCCTCAAAACGCTTTGAGGATCTGGCGCGTCAACAGGAAGAGCTACGCGAGGAGACGGGTAAGCACACAGATCCCGATGCGTCAGCCGAAGATGAGCTGCGGAGCCCGGACGAACTGGCGCAGTCCCAAGATGCCTCTGCAGAAGAGATGCAGCAGCTGGAAGAGCTGCTTGAGAAAATCAGCCAGCAGATGGAGGAGGTCCGCAACGCCCCGAAGGAAGAGCTGGAGCAGCTGCGTGAGGAGATGCAGGACCCATCCTTCTCCGAGCAGATGCAGGAAAACGCCGAGCAGCTGCGGCAAGAACAGATGCAGGATGCGCAGGACGGACAGGAACAGATGCAGCAGCAACTCCAGCAGAAGCAGCAGCAGATGCAGGATATGCAGCAGCAGATGCAGGGCATGCAGATGAATGTAAACCTGCAGGGGCTGCGGCAATCCATCAGCGACGTGCTGACGCTCTCGCAGCGCCAGGAATCGCTACGGCACGATGTGCGCGACCTGCAGAGCGATAGTCCGCAGCTCCGTACCCTTGCGCAGCAGCAGGGCACCATCGCCGAAGGGATCCGCGCGGTGAGCGATTCCCTTCAGCACCTTGCACGTGACATCCCGCAGATGGGGCGAGCCGTACAGCAGTATGCGGGCGACGCCATGCAAGACATGGACCGTGCCATCGAGTCCCTCTCCGAGCGCGATGCCCGCAATGCGCAGTCACGGCAGCGCACCTCCATGATGCACCTGAACGAGCTGGCCATTATGCTCAGTGAACTCTACGAGCAGTTGCAGGACATGGATGGCTCCGGAGGCGGCATGTCGATGGAGCAGATGATGGAACAGCTGGAGCAGATGACGGGGGATCAGCAGGAGCTCAACGAGCAGATCCAGGAGATGCTCAACGAAACGCAAGGCGAGCGCCTGGACGTCGATCAGCAGCAGCGGCTGGAGGATATGGCGCAGCAGCAGCAGTCGATTCGCGAGCAGCTGCGCGAGATGAATCGCGACCGCCGCTTCCGCAACCGGACGCTCGGCGATCTGGAGCAGGTAGCCGAGGAGATGCAGCGCAGCATCGAGGAGATGGAACGGCGACAGTTTAACCGTGATCTACCCGACCGGCAGGATCAGATTTTGAGCAGGCTGTTGGAGGCTACCCGTGCGCTAAATCGCCAGGATCAAGAGGAAGAGCGACGCGGCCGTACCGGTGAGCAGTTCGTTCGGGAAGGACCCGAGGACCTGACGCCCGAAGAACAGGCTGACCAGATCCGGCAGGCACTGTTACAGGCCCTTGAGCGGGGCTA
>SLED01000107.1 GCA_007124945.1 Salinibacteraceae bacterium
ATTTTAGATGCTGTTAAAAAAGGTGAGGTAGAGGCCTTCACGAATGTAGGGCCTGAAGACGACCCCTCCCGTAAATCCTTAAGCTTTAGCGTTGAGGAGATGGAGAAGCTACGGCTCGTCGTCGGTCATACAGAACCGCTTCGTCCCCAGGGATAAGCATCTTCATCAGCACTTTTCAAGCCCGGCTGACCTGAATAGGTCGGTCGGGCTTTTCTGTTTTCTTCCCTCCTGGTGCTATTCATCAACAAGTAGTAACACCATTCTGCGCGCGTACAGCATCGCCGCGTGATCTGGAGACGAGGGTGGCAGGCTGTGCCGAAACGTGCAACCGGGGCGTCCCAGTGGTCAATGTAGACGAGGCGGTTGCGACGAGGCACAGGCAATAATCGACCTACGGCGTGATTTAATATCCATCACATGGCGCTGGTGGGTGTAGAGACGTATCATGATACGTCTTTACAAACGCATGTGTAGGCGTAGTGCTACGTTTTATTGTCGCATCCGTCTCCAGCGCGACGTAGGGGCGGTGCCCTCTCGGCATCATGGTTCGTCTTCGATCGCTTCGCGATCTGCGCTCACCATGACGATAGTGTACGTGGCGGCGCTACTGCGATTCCGACGGTGCTAATCTGCGCCCTGCTGCTTTTTAACTGTAGCACCGGGTAACCCGGCTACCCTGTGGCCTTCCGCCCCTCTAATCCGGCACCCTGATAGTGTGGGTGGTGGCCCTTTCGCGCTTGGATTGGTCCGATTCTACGCCCGAACTGAAACTCCTGGCAACCCGACTACCCAGTGGCCTTCCACTGCTCTAACCCGGCAGCCTGAGCGCAGGCCTGCCCTCGACCACGATCGAGGGATCGCCCCGCGATCCGGAGACGAAGGGTGGCAAACTGTGCCTACACTGGGACCGAGACGGCCTGTACAACGGTCTCGGGCCTCGCGCTTCAGCCGGGACGGCTTCAACGAGGGTCAGGCATAGTGGACGCGTGACCAGGTATTTTCACCATCACATGGCGTCTGCCGGTGTTCTTGGCCAGAAGAGTGCTACAAACAAAAAACCCTCTCAACCCGAAGGCTGAGAGGGTGTTGTGCCGCGTACGGGATTCGAACCCGTGTTACCGGCGTGAAAGGCCGGCGTCCTAAACCCCTAGACGAACGCGGCACGTCAGGTGGCTATTAGCGGGCTGGAAACCGCCAGGCTTGGGGTGGCCGAGGGGATTTGAACCCCCGACCTCCAGGGCCACAACCTGGCGCTCTAACCGACTGAGCTACGGCCACCGTGCAGAACTCAAAATGTAGCTCTTCTGACACGTCACCGCAAGCCTTGTTCAGGGATGGCGCAATGAACTTTTTATGGAGGCGGGGATCTTTCCGCCCTGCGGCTACAGCTGGCGCAACAGGTTTACCATCTCTATCGCGGCGACTGCCGCTTCTGCCCCCTTGTTACCGGCTTTGCTGCCTGCTCGCTCTATACCCTGCTCAATGGTATCGGGGGTGATTACCCCGAGAATCACTGGCACATCGGTGTTGAGGGCGGCCTGTACCACTCCACTGGAGGCGCCGTTGGCGACAAGTTCAAAATGATAAGTGGCACCCCGAATAACCGCCCCGAGAGTAATTACGGCATCATATGAGCCCGATTCGGCCATCTTTTTGGCCACCAGCGGCGCTTCATAGGCCCCCGGGCAGCGAGCCACGATCACCTGCTCCATATCTGCACCGTGACGCTTCAACGCATCCAGCGCGCCCTCAAGCAGTGATTCGGTGATAAACTCGTTAAACCGGCTGACGACTACGCCAAACGCGGCATCGTCAGGTGCAACGTAACTTCCCTCGAGATAAGTAGGCATGGGCAAAGCAGTTTAGTCAGAATGTACGGCGTTTCGCCTTTGTCGTAAGCGCGTGAGCAACCGATCTACGTACGAATATGGTATGGTGTGCCGGCCAAGCCGCGTCCGCCCCTTCTCGGACTCGCGATGAAAATCTGAGCCTCCCGTGGTGAGGAGATCATACTGGGCTGCGATGCGCCGGTAATAGTTCTGCAACATCTCATCGTGTGAGGGGTGGACCACCTCAATACCATCGAGTCCATCACGTATCAGGGACATCAGAACGTGACTCGCCGTCCAGTGCCCCGGATGGGCAAGTACACCCACGCCGGCCGCACGGTGAAGGGCCTCCAGGGCCTCGGAGGCTGGAAACGGTGGCTTGGGCACGAAGCCTATCTCCCCGTCGGATAGAAAGCGCTGGAAAGCCTCGTGATGATCGGCCACCACGCCTGCACCGATAAGTGCCGCTGCCACGTGGGGACGTCCTACAGCACCTCCTCCGGCGGCTTCGGCGACCGCGTCGTACGTGATCCCGACGCCCGCCTCCTGTAGCTTCCTCACCATGTGCCGTGCACGCTCCACACGCTGCTCCTGCAGGCGAGTAAAGTGCGCACTTAGGCGCTCATCGGCTGGATCAAACCCGTACCCCAGGAGATGAACTTCCTCCTCTCCCACAGATGCGCTAATCTCAACCCCGGAAATAAAGTCCAGCCCCAACGCCTTTGCGGCCTTTTTTGCCTCTGCAAGTCCCGAAATCGTATCATGGTCTGTGAGAGCAACGCACCGCAAGCCAGCCTCGTACGCCTTTCGCATGAGTTCGGAGGGCTTAAGCGCACCGTCGGAGGCAGTGCTATGCATATGTAAATCTGCCCGCCGGAGATCGGCCATAAGGAACGAAAGAGTTTTCACAACGACGCCGGAACGAGGCCGCTTAACGGCGCACACACCCGAAAGTTTAGTTCTTCGGGCGGGCGCACCAGCGACACGCGCTGCTCGAAAATGCCGTGAAGTGACAGTGTAACGGATCCCTGCATCGGATCACCCCTTTGACGCGTACTCGCTACGAAGCTGCGTACTACTCCGCATCTTTACGATCCTGCCGCACATGCCCACCGGCAACCAACACACCAACCCACCGGACTCCAACAGCTCTGGTGAACGTTTTGAGATGCCGGCGAACCTGTTTTCGCTGCGCCGGCTGGTGTGGCCCCTTCTCCTCAGCTTTTCGGTGCTGGCCATCATCGGGTATTTCACCTTTGATGTCCGGACGTTTGGCGAGGCGATGTCTCATGCCGCGCCACTCATTCTGCTGGCAGCACTGGCCACGGTGTGCACTCGAATCTGGTTCGGTGGATGGCGCCTCAGCTATGTTTCCCGCGGCCGTCTCTCGCTAATGGACGGTGTCCGGGCGTTACTGGCCTGGGAATTCTTTTCGAACGTCACTCCGTCGACGATTGGAGGAGGCCCGATGGCTGCCGCCTACATCAAACAAGACCGCGATCTCTCCTTTGGTGATGCCTACGGTCTGGTGGTGTTCACCACCCTGCTCGATCAGTTGTGGTTCATCCTAACCATTCCAATGATTCTCGTCGCATCGCTGTACGTGGCGGTCATCCCCGAAGCGGCGGGGCAGGTGGGGCTCTGGACCTTCATGCTTTACTTTGCCGGTCTGCTGGCCTGGTCTGTTCTTTTTGGCTACACCATGCTGATTCGACCTGTCCTGCTCGAGAGACTTACGCAAAAAGTCTTCTCATGGAAATTGCTGCGCCGCTGGCGAACTCGGGCGCTCTCGGAAGTGCGGCAGCTGCGACGGAGGGCCCAGGTATTACGCTCCCAGCCGTTCGGTTTCTACCTGAAAGGGTTCTTACTAACAGGTGCAACGTGGGCCAGCAGGTATCTCATTGCCGTGTTCATCATCTGGAGCATGTATACAGAGCTCGACCTCATTGTCGCCTTCCTGCGCTCTGTGGCCCTGCTCTTTGGCTCCCTTGTGCTTCCTACGCCCGGTGGCGCCGGCGGCCTTGAGGGACTGTATGCGCTCTTCTATGGTCCACCGCTCGTTCCAGAAGCACTTATGGCCCCGACGCTGTTGCTCTGGCGCATCTTCGCGTATTACATCTTCATTATACTCGGTGTTTTTCTCTCGATGCATCACGTGCAGAAGCACCTGCAACGCACAAAGGACCAGGCTGAAATGACCGATGAAGACACCATATCAGGAGATGGTGACTCTGAAGAGGTGGGGGCCGAGACTCCGGTTTCAAAATAGCCTGCAATCGCCCGAACACATGAGCGCACCCTCGATCGAAAATCTTCGAGAAGCAGTTGAAGCCTACCGGTTTCACGATGTACATCCGAGCGTGTACTTTGGCACCGCCAGCGATCGCTACGGGGGATGGATAGGTCAGATTTATCCCGAGGACGTGTACGCGTCAGCGGTATCTACAAGATCTCGCAAGATGCGCGGGAAGTCCTTCGAGGAGCGCCGCGTGCCCATCGCGTCGGTGAAAGATTACTTCAAGCATTTTGCCGTGCTGGAGATCGACTTCACCTTCTACCGTCCGCTGCTGGATGACAACGGCGATCCTACGCCTGCCTACTTCACACTGAACAAGTACGCCGAGCATGCACCGGAGGGGGCTCGATTTCTTCTCAAGGCGCCGCAGATCTACTGCGCTCGCCAGCTCCGCCGCTCGTCAAATGGACGACCCACCTTTGTCGAAAACAAAACGTTTCTAAATGCACCGGCGTGCCTCGAACAGTTCTGTAAACCTGCCAGGCATGTGCTCGGAGAGATGCTGAAAGGTGTCATCTTCCAGCAGGAATACCAGCGGGTTGCTGATAGCCCGTCGGACCACGAAAACGTTGAGGAGCTGAGCGCATTCTTTGCCGAGGTAGCCCCAGTTTCTGCGCAATGGCACCTTGAACTGCGGTCCGAGCATCTCCTCACGGATAGATATTTTGAATGGCTCAGTGAGGCGGGTTTGGGGCACGTTTTTAGCCATTGGACCTGGCTTCCGATGATCCGTGAGCAGTGGAAGATGTGCGGCGAGCGCTTTTCTGCAGCGAACGCAGAGGCGATCACGCGTCTGCTCACCCCCCGCAACATGAAATATGCGGAGGCTTATGCGCTTGCCCACCCCTTTGACCGGCCCGTGCCGGAAATCGCCGAAACGCCCGAAGCCCAGGCCATGGTACTCGACGCAACAGCGCTCGCCTATCAGGCGCATGCTCAGGAGGTGACGCTTAATATCATTTCCAACAACCGCGCCTGGGGTAATGCGCCCGACCTCTCGCGGGCGATCGCGCATCGGATTCTGGATGAAGAAGAGAAACGCGCGGAAACGGCCTAAGCGCGCGCCCGGCGGAGCGCCTGCAACAAGTCATCATGCAGATGCGCGTTGGTAGCCAAAATACCGCGGTTCTGCTCAAGACGCATTCCTTGCGTAAAATCAAGGGCCCTGCCATCCAGGTCAGTCACCTGCCCTCCAGCCTCCGTCATGATCAGTGCCCCAGCAGCGTGATCCCAGATGCGCTCTACATACGTGGTGCCGGGGCGCGGTAGCCGCATGTAGATCTCCGCCTCACCCCGCGCTACAATCGCGTACTTGCACTGACTGTCGACTCGCAGCGGCTCTTCGGTAATGCCGAGCATGTCGGCTACCTTCTGCGCTGTATCATGGGAGCTATGCTCCGAAACGACGGACTCGCAGAAGCGGGCCTCCTCAGGGGCACGCGTGGTGCTTACACCAATCGGCGTCTGCTGAGGACGCTCGATAGATGGGTCAATCGGCTGGCGAATGGCGCCTTCTCCCTCCTCAGCAACGAAAATCCAGCCCCTGTCCGCATCGTTCTCCCATACATGCGGAAGGTTCGGGCAGGCCAGTGCTGCAACGCGGGGCTTTCCATCAACCAGCAGCGCCAGAGCCACCGCATACTGATCCCCTCGCAGAAATCCTTTCGTCCCGTCGATGGGATCGATCGTCCAGAACCGGTCTCTGTACTCTGCAAGGTTTCCGTAATCGATCCAGTTACAGACCTGGTCTATCGTGGCGCCCGGGTGGATTTGCCGGACGAAGCTGTTGAGCTGTTTAGCAAGCGCCTCATTGGCCGGGTCGCGCAGCGTGGCCGCATCCTCCTCCGCCATAATCGCATCTGTGGGAAAGGCAGAGCGGAGCATGCGCGCGATCAGCGCCTGACTTCCAAAGTCGGCGATCGTCACGGGAGTCCGATCCTCCTTCTCTATCGCTGCAGCGGCCAGTTGCTGTTGAACTGCTACGCACAATCGGGCTGCTTGCCGCACGGCCTCCACGGCAATCTCTCTTTCGTAGGAAAATGAACCGGTTGACATAGGGCGGGCTGTTAATGAACGCACAGGATCGACTGCGTAATATATCGAAAGGTTTGTGAAGTCCATCGAAAGGGATACGAAAACCATTCGAAGACCTTAGCTTGACCGGCTCACAACGTGCCGAAAAATCATGTGAGCCGATGCTCGGAAAGTTCAGGCGGATCAACCGGGAACGCCGCATTCAGCGTGTGGGCCGCGTATTGTATCACCGCGTGATGCTTCGCACCGGGCGGCAGGTAGTCAAGCGGCTCCGGCTTGACTCACGCAACGTGCTCCTTTTCCTGCTCTCGATTATTGCAGCTGCAGCTACGGTGCCACTATTGGAGCCGACGGGCCTGCCGCGTGAGGCCATTCTGATGGCATCTATTTTCGTGATTGCCTCCCTCCTCTGGGTGACGGAGGCACTGCCTCTCTTCGCCACGGCCATCGTGGTGATCGGGCTGCAGGTTGTCCTCCTTGCCAACCCTGGCGAATGGGCCGGGCTTGGTTTTGAAATCGACGATACACCTGAATTCCGCTTCTTTCTCGAACCGCTCTCCGACCCGATCATCGTGCTGTTTTTCGGCGGCTTTGTGCTCGCACAGGGAGCCACAAAGCAGAACATCGATGTGGCGCTGGCGGGCGTCATCCTGCGGGTCTTCCGCGGCAAACCAGAACTGGTGATGCTTGGGCTGATGCTGGTAACGGCTGTTTTCTCTATGTGGATGAGCAACACTGCCACCACCGCTATGATGATTACCCTGGTGGTGCCAATGCTCGCCCAAATACCGAAGGGCGACCGGCTTAGAAAGGGCATGCTGCTATGCGTCCCTCTCGCAGCTAATATCGGGGGGATGGGGACCCCGATTTCCTCTCCACCCAACGCGGTGGCCGTTGGCTTTTTGCAGAGCGCTGGCTTCGATATCAGTTTTCTTGACTGGATGTTGATGGCCGTTCCGCTGATGGCCATCCTGCTCGCCATCACATGGTACCTGTTGAAGTGGCTCTTTCCGCCACAATCGGAGGGTATTAATCTGGAGCCTGAGGAGCACGAGATTACGGGCTGGGGTTGGTTTGTGGTGATCGTGTTTGTGGTAACGATCACGCTCTGGCTCTCCGAGGCGTGGCACGGGCTGCCGACGGCCGTGGTGGCGCTGATTCCGGCAATAGCGTTTACAGCCACGTCCATGCTCACGCAGAAGGACATCAACAGCCTTGAGTGGAATATCCTGATCCTGATCGCGGGCGGTATTGCGCTCGGCCGTGGCATGCAGGTTACCGGACTGGATGTGGCACTCGTGGAAAGCCTACCGCTGACCGCCATGCTGGTACTGCCCGTGCTGGTGCTGGCCACGCTCGCCCTGAGCACGTTCATGTCGAATACTGCAGCGGCCAACCTGCTGTTGCCCATCGGTGTGTCATTCGCTGTTGCGCTGCCGGGTCCCGGTGCAATTGTCATCGGCGTTTGCATCGCCCTCGCGGCCTCCGTATCGATGGCGCTCCCGGTAAGTACACCACCAAACGCCATCGCCTACGCGCAGGGCGACCTGGAGACGAAGGATTTCATTCTCATCGGTGCCATTATTGGTTCGGCTGCCATCCTGCTGATCATACTATTTGGCGCCCCAATTATCAGCTTCTGGATGTCCTGATCGAGCCTGCTTGTTTTAATTCCTCGAACGATGGGATCTCCTGCAGAAATTGAAACGCGCCGGTTTCATCGTTGAACCGGCAGCAGTAGTGCACGCGGCCGTTGCTGGCCGCGAGAAAGCGAGCGCCGATCTCCCGGTTGTAGCGGGCGATCTGGTCGAAGGTATCCTGGCTGATCTTGACGCTCGGCGCTTTGCATTCGACGAGCAGTAGCGGATCAGCGGCGCTGTTGTGCACGACCGCATCGGCGCGGCGCCGCATTCCGGAGTAGGTAAAGGCCATCTCCACGGAAATCAGCGGCCGGGGCACGCCGCGCTCCTCAATGAGAAAGCGGAGCAAATGCTGCCGGACCCACTCCTCGGGCGTAAGGCGCACGTACTGCTGCCGGATCTCGTCGTAGATGTGCGGTTTGCCGTCAATGCTCCGGCGCCTGAACGAATAGGCCGGTAACGTCAGGGAATCCATACGTCTGGGGTGGTTCTATGCATCGTTGGATCGACAAACAGTTCTACGATGCGGAACGATCCATCAAAAAAGGCCCGACCGGTCGGCCGGGCCTTCCAATTGGCACTGTCTCCGAGAACAGCCCGATTTGCCAAATCGACGCCCGTGTCATGCTAATTTAAATAATCATTCCGTTGACATCAGAAAGTCTGCAGGTCGCGAAAGGGTACTGGATAGAAGATCCCCGTCAAGATCCAGAAGGAGCAGTTTACTCCGAGCTACTCAGCCGCCACTGCCAGATAGCCCACTGAAACTCGCCAGCTGAGTGATTTACTGTGCGGGTCGTATACAGAGCGTTTCCCCTGGATGCGAGAAAGCGGCCATTGTGTTCAAGACCGAGCTCGTGGCGCATAGCCACGTCCATCATCAGAGTGTCCACGTATTCCAGGCTATGGGAGAAGACGTGCCACTTGAGCCAGCGTTCTTCCTCCGTAGGTCCATGTTCGACCTGGACGACAATATAATCGTCTAACGCCAGAATCCCACAAACGCGACTATTACTCGTTATATATCTCACGGTAGCAGACCAGTCATTGCGCATATCGGGGGAAGTGGGATTCACAACGAAATCTTCATCGCGAATCTCCACCGAAGTTGTGGTTTCCGTTGTGAGGTCGAGTTTCATCAACACCGGCTCGTCCGGAGCAGCAAAATAGACGTGGTTACCTTTGGCAGCAAGCCCTCCCGACCCTGCATACGTTCGGAGTACGCTATGTTCAGATGATGTTTCGGTATTCTCCACTTCCGTGGTCCGGCCATTCTGCAGGTCATAGTGTCCGAGAAACGGCTCTCCTTCACGCTGGCCACGATAGTAAAGAGTAAGCTGATAATCACCAAAAACGATGTCTTGGAGCGCAGTTTGAATATTTATGCTCTTGCTCAATGACTCGCCCGATGAGAGTCGATAAAATATCGTCCGCCCCCCGCTACCATCGGTTGCGTCCCTATTCTTGTGTAAAGCGGTAGGCCCATAGAAAAGGCCACCGTCTTCTGTTAGGTTAGAGAAAGCATCACCAATCACAAACCTAACATACCAACGATGGCCGACCTTCAG
>SLED01000371.1 GCA_007124945.1 Salinibacteraceae bacterium
ACAATTGAAATGACCAGGCTTCTACATGCCAGCGCGAAGCAACGCCTCAGCATCAGACCCATCAACATCCGGAGAAAGATTGTACAATTTCTGTGCGGGCCCTGCATCATTGCCCGTTGAAGTGCTGGAAGAGGTGAAGGAGGAGTTGCCGGTGTATCGGGACATCGGAGCCTCGATGCTGGAGATAAGTCATCGCTCCAAGCCCTACGACCGCGTGGAGGAATCTGCTCGTGGCCGCATCAAACATCTGCTCGGGCTCACCGACGAGTGGAATGTGCTATTCCTGCAGGGGGGCGCTTCGATGCAATTCCACCAGGTACCGCTCAACTTTTTGCCATCCGAGGGGACGGCAGCGTACGTGGACACCGGGCGGTGGTCCACCAAAGCGATTAAGGAGGCGAAGCTGCTCGGCGCTGTTCAGGTGGCTGCCAGCAGCAAATCCTCGAATTTTGATCGGATACCGGCATCAGATGAGTGGGAGCTAAATGCGAATGCTTCCTATGTGCACATTACAACGAACAACACGATCTACGGTACACAATTCAGTACTGAGCCCGAGGTGAGCGCCCCACTCGTGGCGGACGCATCAAGCGATTTTCTCAGCCGGCCTATCGATACCGAGAAGTACGGCCTGATTTACGCGGGAGCCCAGAAGAATGTAGGTCCAGCAGGAGTGACTATCGTACTGGTCAGGGACGACTTCCTTGAGCGGAGGAATCGGCCTCTTCCAACGATGCTGGATTATGGGACGCATGCTCGACGCCGTTTTAATACACCTCCGGTTTTTGCCATCTACCTGGTAGAAAAAGTGATGCGCTGGCTTGAGGCCCAGGGTGGCGTGGAGGCGATCGCCGAACGCAATGATCGAAAGGCCGCGTTGCTATACGACCGGATCGATAGCTCCGATTTCTATCAAGGACATGCCCGTCCGGCTGATCGCTCCAAAATGAACGTCACGTTCCGGCTCCCATCAGAAAAGCAAGAAGAGCTGTTCTGTGCGGAGGCTGAACAGGCGGGGCTGCTATCGCTCGCCGGGCATCGCTCAGTAGGGGGCGTGCGTGCGTCCATCTACAACGCCTGCCCGATGGCGGCGGTAGAAGCGCTGGTAGAGTTTATGGAGATGTTTGAGCAGCGACATGGTTAATCGTGGGAAGCTACTCCGCTGTCACGGCTTCTCGCTCCTTGACTCGCGGCGCGAGTTTTTCGCGGAGTACGTCCCAAACGGAGTCGGCAATCAGCTCCTGTCCGTCTGCGGTGGGATGGATGCCATCGGACTGAACGTAGTCGGTGACGGAGCCGAGGTCCTCCGGCACAATCTCCACCGTTGGTACGCCGTGCTCATCTGCAACATCATCATACAGCCCGCGAAACGCTTCTGCATACTCGGAGCCCATGTTGGGGGGCACCTGCATGGTACCCAGGATTATGCTGATATCCTCCTGCTCACTGCGCGCCAATTCGATCATCTCAGAAAGGTTGTTGCGCGTTACCTCAGGATCGATCCCGCGGAGGCCGTCGTTTCCGCCCAACTCAATCAACAAAATGTCGACCCGGTTTTCGAGGAGCCATGGAAGTCGATTTAGGCCTCCCGAGGAGGTGTCCCCGCTAACCCCGGCATTCGTTACCCGAACCGACCAGCCTTCCGCCTCTGCTTTCCTCTGAAGCAGCGCAGGAAACGCCTGATCGGCTTCCAGACCGTAGCCGGCTGCAATGCTGTTGCCCAGGACCAGAACGTGTATCTCGTCGGATGCAGGTTCGGGGACGTCAGCTGCAGAGCCATCGTAACGCTCGGGCGCTTCCTGTACCGGCGCATCACCTGGTGCCTCGGACTCGGGTGCATCCGTAGCGTCATTGCATCCGGCAAATGTGAACAAGCTGATTGCCAGCAGAACACGCAGGATACGCGGCAGGTATAGCGCTTTCATGTCTGAGAGGGTCGTAAGCTGGAGGCCTAAATTTTCCTGATCCCCCATACGTTATGCGTGGTGGTATGATGCAAGAACCGATTCTAAAGGTCGACGCCGTTACAAAAACCTTTTGGAGCGGAGAGAGAGAGCTAACTGTGTTGAATGACGTCTCGCTTACTGTAGAGTCGGGGAGTTCTGTTGCCATTGTTGGCCCATCGGGAAGCGGGAAGACCACGCTGCTGGGTCTCTGCGCAGGTCTTGATCTGCCCTCGTCAGGTAGCATTGAGCTGTGTGGTCAGGAGCTTCAGAAACTGAGTGAAGATGATCGTGCGGCTCTGCGCAACCAGGCGGTCGGGTTTGTTTTTCAGACGTTTCAGTTGATCCCTACGCTCTCAGCACTTGAGAATGTGATGGTGCCGGCCGAGTTGCGAAACGGCCAGAATGTACGGGAACGCGCGCGGGCACTGCTCGAGCAGGTCGGACTGGGCGATCGACTCTCGCACTATCCTGTGCAGCTCTCAGGGGGTGAGCAGCAGCGTGTGGCTATCGCCCGGGCGTTCATCAACAAACCACAGATTCTGTTTGCTGATGAACCAACTGGCAACCTCGACGCCGAAACGGGCGCGCTGATTGAAGATCTGCTTTTCGAGCTGAACGAGGAAGCAGGTACCACGCTGGTTCTCGTAACACACGACCATGCGCTGGCCCGAAAGACTGGCCGAATAATCCAGCTCCGGGCGGGCCAAATCGATACATCCAATCAGACCTCTACTGTGCTGCAGGCTATGGGGTGAGGGAAACCGTTAGCCTAATTCAGGATCTACTATGAGCATTAGCTGGACATCGAAAATGGCCTGGCGGGATAGCCGAGGAAGCAGGCAGCGACTGCTGCTGTTTCTGATGGCCATGGTGCTCGGTATCGCAGCACTTGTGGCGATACATTCGTTCGGGCAGAATCTCGAGCAGTCTGTAAACGCAGAGGCGCAAGCACTCCTCGGGGCCGACATCGAAGTACGGTATGAGCGTGCGGACGCGGACTCCGTCGAGGCTGTGTTGAATGAATTGGAGGCCGAGCAGGCGCGGCGTGTGACGTTCACGTCGATGGTACGCGAGAGCTCCGGTGGTGCCACGCGCCTCGCAACGATTAGGGCGATAGAGGGGGCGTATCCGTTCTACGGAGAGGTCGAAACTGAACCGGAAGGCCAGAGCCCGCTGTATCAGGAGGCGGGTGGGGCACTGGTTGATCGCGGCTTGATGCGCCAACTGGGCCTCAGTACCGGAGATTCCATTCGGGTAGGCCAGAAGAGCTATCCCGTAATCGCATCCCTTGTGCGAACGAGCAGCGAATCAGCAGCGCAGATGGCCTTCAGTCCTCGCGTTTATATTCCTCTGGCTCGGGTGGACTCGTCCCTGCTGGGCGCTGGTAGCCGTGTTGACTTTGAGCGATACTTGAAGTTACCCGACCAGCAGGATGCCAGTGAGGTGAAATCCGCGCTGGAGGCGTCTTTTGCGGATACGCAGGTGCGTGTGAGAACGGCAGAAGACGAGATGAGCAACTGGGGCGCAGCCTTCGACAACCTGTACCGGTTTCTCAGCCTTGTCGGATTTATCGCGTTGCTGCTGGGCGGCCTCGGGGTAGCAAGTGCCGTGCACGTGTACGTGAAACAGCGACTCGATACGGTTGCCGTGCTTCGGTGTGTTGGAGCATCGGCCCGGAGTACCTTCAGCATATATCTGCTGCAGGCTACCGTGATGGGCGTCACCGCGGGCATTCTGGGCGGGATGCTCGGCGTTGGCATCCAGCAAGTGTTGCCGGTGGTGCTTGCCGACTTCATCCCGGTTGATGTGGAGGTGTCCCTGTCGTGGTCAGCGCTGTTTTTCGGCATGTTGATCGGTGTAGGCGTGACGGTGCTGTTTGCGCTTCTGCCGCTATTGCGGGTCCGCCGAGTCTCGCCATTGCGTGCCTTGAGGGCCGCATACGAGGAGCAAGACGGACGTGACCTGCTGCGTGTTGGTGTATGGTCACTCATTGGTGCGGTGGTTCTTGCATTTGCAGTAGCACAGGCGCCGACCTGGTGGCTGGGCGCGGGCTACGCGGTGGGCGTAGTCGTGGTGTTTGGGGCACTGTTCGGCGTTGCGCGGATGCTCATGTGGCTCGCGCGGCGCTTCGCACCGGCATCGTGGGCTTATCCGTGGAGGCAGGGCCTGGCAAACCTGTACCGGCCCAATAATCAAACAACGATTCTGATGCTGGCACTGGGCCTGGGTACGTTCCTTATTCTCACTCTGGTGCTCGTGCAGCGAATGCTTCTTACGCAGATTGAGTTGAGCAGTGGGGAGGGGCAAGCCAACCTGGTACTTTTTGATATCCAGCCGCAGCAGACTGAGCAGGTCGCAAATGTAGTTCGTGAGCAGGGGCTTCCCGTGCTGGATCGCGTACCGATCGTGTCGATGAGATTGACGGGCGTCAGCGGTCGGTCGGTCGCAGAGCTGCGGGAGGATCCGGATGTGCCTACTACATGGGCGCACCGCAGAGAATACCGGTCTACCTACCGCGACCACATAATTGACTCCGAAAGGATTGTGGCCGGTAACTTTACTGCGCGTGTGGACGATGCATCAGAGCCGGTACCCATTTCACTGGAGGAGGGAATTGCGGAAGAGTTAGACGTGCATGTCGGCGATCGCCTGACGTTTGAGATCTCTGGCCGAAGCATGGAGACAGAGATAACAAGCCTGCGCTCCGTCGATTGGCAGCGAATGCAGACCAACTTTTTTGTCGTCTTTCCCGAAGGAGTGCTGGAGAACGCGCCCCAGTTTAACGTGCTGCTTACGCGCGCTGAATCGGATGAGGAATCTGCGTCCCTTCAGCAAGCGGTGGTTGCTGACTTTTCAAATATCTCTGCGATCGATCTGTCGCTTATCCTGTCGGTGGCGGAGGATATTTTCGACCGTGTAGCGCTGGTGATTCGATTTATGGCGCTCTTCAGCATTCTCACTGGGCTTATTGTCCTGATCGGAGCAGTAGCCGTTTCACGTTATCAGCGAGTTGGGGAGAGCGTGTTGCTCAAGACGCTTGGTGCATCGCGGGGCCAGGTCTTTAAAATCTTAACCATTGAGTACTTCTTTCTCGGCCTTTTTGCGAGCCTTACCGGTATTGTACTCTCGCTTGTAGCGGCGAGCATCCTTGCGTTTACCGTTTTTGATGCGTCGTTCGTCTGGGCGCCGGATGCGCTGTTGCTGACGGTCGCTGCGGTAACAGGACTTACAGTTGGGGTAGGGCTCCTGAACAGCCGCGGAATTTACTCTCGCCCGCCACTTGAGGTGTTGCGCTCCGCTACCACGTAGACGGGAAACAGGTCGGCAGACCAGTCGTGCACGAATTTCAATGCCCCTATTGCTGGGAACGGATAACCATGTTGCTTGACGTTTCAGTGAACAGTCAGCGATACATAGAAGATTGTGAAGTATGTTGCCGGCCGATCGTTATTGAGTATTCGGTCTCGGGCCAACGTATTGCCTCGTTCTCGGCGCGTTCAGCGAATCGATAATCTGCAAAAAGCCTCTCTCTATGCCTGAAGCATCTACCATACAGTCCGCAGATATCAAGGAGCGACTGGCGACGGTACGACAGCGCGTCGAAGCCGCCTGCGAGCGTGCCGGCCGTTCGGCTGACGATGTGCATTTGATTGCGATCTCTAAGACGTTCCCGCTTGCGGTGTCAAAGGCTGCTTACGATGTGGGGCTGAAGGACTTTGGTGAGAACCGGGCCGGAGATCTTACAGAGAAAGCAAAAGCGTGGCCCGGTGAACACCTTGGAGGGGACATCCGATGGCACATGGTGGGGCACCTTCAGCGAAACAAGGCCAAGGATATCGTTGAGCACGCGGATGTTTTTCACGCGCTTGATAGTCCGAGACTTGCGAAGGAGTTGGAAAAGCGAGCGGGTCGTGAGGGTCGCGTCTTGCGCTGTTTCGCCCAGGTAAACATCTCAGGAGAGGATAGCAAGTATGGCCTCAATCCGGAAAAGACGCACGCCTTTCTGGATAGCCTGGCGAAGTTCTCCCATATCCACGTGGTTGGACTCATGGGGATGGCTTCCTTCGTTGAGGACCCGGAAGATGTCCGTCACCAGTTTCAACTCCTACGTGGCCTGCGCGACAGATACGACGACTCGCAAAATACGTCGGTCGATCTGGATTTTCTGTCCATGGGCATGTCTAACGACTTTGAGGTAGCCATTGAGGAGGGCGCGACGCATATCCGCCTCGGTACAGCGATTTTTGGCCCGAGAGACTACTGAAACGCCCCTCGTGGAAGCACACCAGTCCCTAATGCGTAGGGAGTGTGTTGGCGTCATCTGGTAGATTTGTTGGATTATAGCATCCTCCTTGCTATGTTGCTGCCTGGCGCTGATAGCGCACTATCTATTTATTTTCAGTATTTGCACTGACTATGCAGCTCACGCCACTCGACATCAAAAAGCAGGATTTTTCTGGGCGCTCGTTCGGAGGCTACGATAAGGAAGAGGTTCAAGCCTTTCTCGATATGATGGCGACCCAGTGGGAGGAGATGCAAACAGAGCATCGCCGGATGCAGGACCGGGTCTCTGAGCTAGAGAACAAGCTGGAGCATTACGAAAAGGTTGAGGAGGCGCTTCAGGAGGCTTTGCAAACCGCCAGGCAGTCCGCCCGGAAGACGGAAGAGCAGGCTGAAAAGCAGGCCGAACTGATTATCCGGGAAGCCAATTCCGAAGCGCAAAACATCGTTTACCAGGCGGAACAGGATCGAGACCGGCTGGAGGTGCAGGTGGAGCGGCTGCAAGATCGGCGTGACGAGGTGGTGGCGCGTCTCCGCGCATTCCTTACATCAGAGCTTGAACTGCTCTCACACTTCAGCCAGGGCGTCTCTATTGGCTCGTTTGAGCCTGCCAAGTTGCTCACATCACCGGAAGATGCAGCGTGGAGCGATGATGAGGAGGAAGCTCCCGCTACAGGTCCCCAAGAGGCCGAGGCTGATGCGTCGACATTCGAGGAGCCAGAGTTAGAAGAGGACGCAGGCGCTGCATCTGACTGGCCTGAGGATGACTGGGTGCCGTCGGAGGAAGAGGTGCTTCCGGATGATGCACCTTACGAAGAAGCTCCTCCGGCAGATACGCCCTTCGCCACCGCTGAAGATGACGACATAGTGGATGAGTTTGAGATGGATGCCGGGGAGGCGGTCACAGCCGATGAGCCGGAGGCAGGCGAGATCCCCTCGCCCTTCGCCGAGGATGCGGAGCAAGACGAGGAAACGGAGGAGGAGTTTTCGTTCTTCAGTCTCGATGACGAAGAGGAAGCGGAGACTCCGGTAGAAGCGGATGCGCAAGATGATGCTTACTCCGCACCCGCTGATACACCGCAGGAGTTTCCTCCGGAATCGTTTGCGGAGGACCCGGAGGAAATCGGCGATCAAACGAATGCTGAGCCGCCTGCTGAGCATAAGCCAGCCCGCCAGCGTGAGCGGGAAGAACGCTCGAGATCCGGCTGGATTGTGCGCCCAGTCTATGGCGAGGAGGAGGAAGCAGACAGAACGGAGGCATCTGCGAGCGGAGAGGCCGATGCCGAAATCCGTGAAGAGCAACCATCCGCCTATGATGCGGCTTCAATTGACGAAGAGAAGGCGCCGCGGCCCGAGGAGAAAGAGGAGGAGCAATCTAAGGCTGCCAGCGACGAGGAAATAGAACGCATCCGCCGCATCCTCGACGACCTCGGCTAACTCTGTCGCGTCACAGCGTCAACGATTACGCTAACCAGATTATCCAACGATTTCTGTGCTCGATATCAAGCAATACAAAGCTCAGGTAACCGAAGCTGCCGAAAAGATTCGCGCAGAGCTTCCTGCCGGAACCGGCGTCCCATCTATCGGCATCATACTGGGCACCGGACTTGGCAAGCTCGCGGAGGAGATTGAGGTAGAAAAAGCACTTCCGTACGGCGAGCTGCCCAATTTCCCAACGTCCACCGTTGAATCCCACGACGGGAGGCTGCTCATAGGACATCTCGACGGCGTCCCGGTGCTCGCCATGCAGGGACGGTTTCATCTGTACGAAGGATATACGGCGCATAAGGTGACCTTTCCCGTGCGGGTGATGGGAGGTCTCGGTGTAGAAACACTCCTGGTATCAAACGCCGCCGGCGGCATGAATCCGCACTTCCGCCGGGGTGACCTGATGCTCATTACCGATCATATCAACCTTCAGGGCGCGAATCCGCTGGAGGGGCCAAACGCCGATGCGTGGGGGCCACGCTTCCCGGATATGAGCGAGCCGTATGATCTGGAGCTTCGCGAGCTGGCGAAAGAAAAGGCCCTTGAGCACGGCATCAAGCTACAGGAAGGCGTGTACCTGTCTGTTATGGGTCCAAATCTTGAGACGAAGGCCGAATATCGTTTCCTTCGCAGGCTTGGTGCCGACGTTGTGGGTATGAGCACAACGCCGGAAGTGACGGTGGCCCGGCACATGGACCTTCGCGTTCTGGCCATGTCGGTCATCACGGATGAGTGTTTCCCCGATGCCCTGGAGCCCGTGTCACTGGAAGATGTACTCGAAGCAGCAGGCGAAGCTGAGCCGAAGCTCACCCGGCTTACCCGGGCTGTTGTAGTCACCATCGGCGAGGGCGTCGCTGCGTAGTTTTCGTTCAACCCTGTGTACTCTGATGGCTACCGAAGCCCACGCGGCCGGCTTCCCTCCAGACGACCACTGGTCCGAAGAGCAGTGGGAAGCGTTTCTCGCTGCCCACGATGCGCATGCGCGGCGTTTCGTAGATCTGGTGTTTTATTTCGCGACGAAGTACCCCCGGCCCCTTCGGGCCACCGAAGAAGCGCGGTCGGCATGGCGCCGTGCGCTGCATCGGTTTCTTGAACAACATGGCTGGAGCGAAGAGATAAATCCGCTACCGCTGTTGTGGACAAAAGGAGCAGAGCGCGACGACGACCGGCTCGCCGCGGAGGAGGCTGCACCAGAGCCACCGGGCCTGCTGTATGTCCCTGCCTACGTCGAGGCAGCGGACCTCTGGGATCAGACGATCGCGTGGGCCCACTCGCTTGATGTTAGCGAAAAGGATTTGAAACTGGTAACGTGGTGCAGCCGGGTCAGCCAGATTCCAGCCTTCATCGAGCAGGGCCATAACATCGGGTACGAGAAAGAGGTGCTGGCTGGCAATATCGCGTACGTAAAGCGCGCACTGGATGCCGCGAACGAATCGCTCGAACAGCTCCGTATTCTGAAACACACGCCGGCGTGGGCTGATGCCTACACACAATTTTATGAACCCTTGTACGAACTTCGAAATACCATCGGCGCGTATGTACAAGAGTTGCGGCAGCGTGCGAGCCTCGGCATAGATTAAGAAGCAGTTTTTGTCTCCCCAAAATTCTGATATGACGTCCTTTAAAGAAGTTAAACGATTGAATCAA
>SLED01000030.1 GCA_007124945.1 Salinibacteraceae bacterium
TCGACGACGGCACCACCGAACCATGCGCGCCCGCTTCGCGTAGCACCGCTGCAACTTAACAAGCCATATTGCAACGGTTTACGTGTTTTCCTTGCAGTGAAACGTCCACACAGTCCATACCGCCTTGAGCTTCTTTCGGCCGTACCCGCGTACAACCGGAAAGCCCGAAAGGAGCGCGAATTCGAGCGCGGCCAGCTCGTCTACTACGGCCCGAAACCGGACTACTATGGCATCGGCGAGGTGAAGCGCGTACTGGAGCGCTACGTGGCGGTGGACTTCCGCGGGACTGGCTCGTTTGGCGTGCACGAGGACGTGTTCGAACCGCAATATTTGATTCCGATTCCCAAGTCGAAGCTGTCGCTGCTTTAATAGCGGTCTTACCCGTGGCACAGCTTGATAACGGCTATCGGTCTCCGGCAGGCAATAGTTGTTCTTGCACTGTCGGACCCCCGTCTCTTGGCAACTATCTCCCTCCGCAGGAATGCACTGGCCGTCGTTTTGCACATCGCACTCCGCGACATTCTTGCTCCTCTTCTTCGTCGTGCCTGTGTATGCGGCAGCGCAAAGTGACTCCGAGCCGATGGTCGACGCTCCGCACTTATCCGTTCATCATACTACGGCCATCGAAGATAGCACTACAGATGCCGAGCACAATCCGGAGTCTAAGGCCGCGCACTCACAGGACAAGGTTCGCGACCGCAGCGATTACGGGCGGACGGCCATCTTTGTGGAACTACTGGGCTCAGGGGGGCTCTACAGTGTTAACGTCGACCGACACCTTTCCGGGCCCTGGCACCTGCGCGCGGGCTACTCACAATTTGACGTTGGCGATTTTCTGGGCGGCCTGTTGCGCACGGTGCCACTACAGGTGATGTACACGGCAGGAGATGCGCCCTCCGGACTTGAGCTGGGTGCAGGCGTCACGTTTGCGTGGGCAGCAAATGAGTTTCTCTTCTCGCAGTCAGCAGAGCCTTCTTTCGGAGCCGCGGCCTCGTTTACCATCGGCTACCGGTACCAGCCGGAAGGGAGTGGCTTTCTTCACCGCATCGGCTTCACTCCATTTGTCGGCTACAACGACCGTGTACACGTGGCTCCTTCCCTTGGTATCAGCTTTGGCTATGCTTTTTAAGGGAGCGAACCAACGGGGACACCGGCCCACGCGCTATGGGGCTGATCGCCGTTAGTGCTGCCTGCCACTTCAGCCCCGCCGTGTTTGCGTAACCTCCCTACCATCTCAGCGTATAGCGCACGCACTACGGCCAATTGCCTTTCCACAAAAAGATCATCCATGCCCTCGCTGCAGGTTCAAAACGTTGTCAAGCGCTATCGGAAGGTGACGGCCGTCGACCGCGTCTCCTTCACCGCCGATGCCGGCCGCATCCTTGGCGTGCTTGGTCCCAATGGAGCCGGGAAAACCTCCACCATCCGGATGATCACCTACATCACCACCCCGGATGAGGGTGAGGTACTGTTTGAAGGCAAGCCCGTGGGCCCGTGGAGCCAGCGCCGGATGGGCTATCTGCCGGAAGAACGCGGCCTCTACAAAAAACTAAAGGTGGGCGAGCAGCTCCTGCTCCTGGCCGAACTCAAGGGCATCCCGCGAAAGGAAGCGCGGGTGCGTATTCAGAAGTGGCTCGACCGCTTCGACGCCTCCGACTGGTACGACAAGAAGACGGAGGAGCTCTCGAAAGGAATGCAGCAGAAGGTACAGTTCATCGCCACCGTGCTTCCCGAGCCCGATCTGATCATTCTGGATGAACCCTTCAGCGGCCTCGACCCCATCAATTCGGAATTACTGAAGGACATCATCCTGGAGCTGAAAGATGCCGGGCGCACGCTTCTCTTTGCCTCACACCGGATGGAGCAGGTGGAGCAGCTATGCGACGATATCTGTCTGATGGCCCGGGGCAAGGTAGTGGTAAACGGCCCGCTGCGTGAGGTCAAACAGCGCTTCGGAAAGGACACCCTGCTACTCGAATTTGCCGGTTCTCCCGCCTTCCTTAATACGCTTGAAGACGAGGGCGCAATCCGCATAATCAACAAAACGCAGCAACGAGCGGAACTGCGGCTGCTTAATGACACACCGCCGCGCCGCGTGCTCGAAACGGCCCTAACCGCAGTTGATGAGGTGTACCGCTTTCAATTGATGGAGCCACCGCTTTCGGAGATTTTCGTGAGCCTGGTCGGTAAGCGTCCAGAAGAGATGGCTGAACAAGAACCGCAGCCGGTAGCCTGACGAATGCAGAATATCTGGATCATACTGAAGAGCGAGTTTATCCGGCGGGTGCGCTCGGTCTGGTTTATCGTGATCACGCTGTTGGCCCCGGTGCTCATTATCGGTATTCTTGTTGTACCCGGGCTGGTCACGGTGATGATATCGGATAGTGAAACGAAAACCATCATCGTTCAGGACGAAACAGACGTACTGATTCCCCGACTACAGGAGCAGGCTGGGGATCGATTTGTCTTCGTTTCCGGTGCAGAAGTCGACGGCGATGCACGTGACGCTGTGCGAGAAGGTCGATATGACGGCTTGCTGGAGTTGCCTGCCTCCCTGCGGGACGGCGAGGGTCAACCGGCGTATTTTGCATCAGAAACTGGCGGACTTGATTTCGGCACTCGCATCAACCGGATCGTGCGCGAGGCCGTGCAGACGCAGCGGCTGGAGGACCAGGATGTAAGCGAGACCGTGCAGCAGATATTCGCCGACCGCGTCTCGGTTAACCTCTTCACGCTTACAGATGAGGGCGAAGAGGCGGACGGAACGTTCGTCTACACGCTCGTCGGCTACATCATGGGCTTCTTCATCTACATCGCCGTGCTCATCTACGGATCGATGGTGATGATGGGAGTGATTGAGGAGAAGACCAGCCGGGTGGTGGAGGTGATGGTCTCGTCGGTCAGGCCGTTCGACCTGCTGATGGGGAAGGTGCTGGGCATTGGTGCCATGGGGCTGGTTCAACTTGCCGTATGGGGCGTGCTTATTCTCGGTGGCGCAGCTGCGGCAGGGTCGATAGCTGCCTTCTTTATCGACCCTACCGACTTCAACCTTGCTGCCGATGCTTCTCAGGAGGCACTGCTGGAGGCCGCCAACATCACCATCCCGAGCATTGCGCCCAGTCTGATCATCTGGTTTGTGCTCTTTTTCCTGGGTGGCTATCTGCTTTACGCAAGCCTCTACGCAGCCGTGGGTGCGGCGGTGGAGCAACAGCAAGATGCCCAGTCGTTCTCGCTTCCGCTTACACTGCTGGTTGTACTACCCATCCTCTTCATTGTGGCTGTGGCAGACAGCCCGAACAGTACGCTGGCGGTCGGTCTCTCGCTCGTACCATTCTTTTCCCCCATCCTGATGGTGGTGCGGATGGCCATCACCGATGTGCCGTTCTGGCAACTGGGGCTCTCCTACGGTTTGTTGATTGGCGCTTTCATTGCGGCGGTCTGGGTGAGCGCGCGCATCTACCGCGTAGGGATTTTGATGTACGGCAAGAAGCCCTCGGTGCGCGATCTGATCCGCTGGTTCCGGCAGGCGTGAGTCTTTGCCTGCTCAGTAGTTCTGCGTGATCTTCAGCGCAAAGCGTCGGTCCGCCTGCCCGTTTGCGTGCTTCTTGCAGCAGGGTATGCAGACGTACGTGCGCGTCACCTTCCGCCGAAAGCCTGTCTGCTGCCCGCAAGAGGGGCACGTGGCGGTGTACTTGTAGCCGCGCTCTGCCGGCGTGGCTTCGGGCGGTTGGATGTTGCCCGCAGCCGCTTGCTTACGCCGCTCATTGCCGTAGAGCACCTCTTTGCCTGAGGCGCGCAGGCGCAGGGTCATCCGGCAGGAGGGGTCGAACCGGTGCCCCGCCTTTCGGCTGCACGGTTTGCAGTACCGGACGTTCTTGGGACGCTTGTAGAACTCATCGGTCTGGCCGCACTGCGGGCATTCGATGAAATACTTTCCGGGTACGCGGGCTACGTCCACTCCCTCGTAAACCCGCGAGGGGTCGGCCCCTACCTTCCTGCAGATGGCCTTCCAAGCACTGCTATGGTCGGATCGCCCGCGCCGCTCGTAGTCGATGGCGTGGGCGATCTCGTGCCGGATCACATCGTCGATCACCTGCAGCCCCGATTCATCGCGGCAGGCCAGCCCGTTGAGGCGCACATAATGGCGCGACAGCGTGATGCGCTTCGTAGGCGGAGTGCCAGGCCGATAGCGGCAGGCTCCCAGGCGGCGCTTGGCGTTGTCGAACCCGAACACCCACCCGAGATCCCGCAGCGACCGGCCAAGCACCTGCTGCCCGAGCTCTTTCATCAGGTGAAGGGCGTGGGCGCGGGTTTCCGTGAGGCGCTGCTGCTGGACGGACTTCGACGGCATCTGGCATTTTGCTTTCACTGTGGGAGGACCCCGGGAAGATAAGGGCTCGGAGAGAGAAGTTCATCGGCTTCGGTTGGCCAACCCTTCCTCGCTCCCATGCTCCGCGTGGGAGCGCACAGCCCGCACGCTCCGCGTGCGAGGATGCGGGATGGTTACTACCGCAACGCACGAAGCTACGGTCACCCAAACGCCACGCTATTTCCGCTGCATCCCGTGAGAATTGACGGAGGACCGTCCGACGCAACGCATCGGCGCGAGAAGATGCGAAAGAGAATCTTCGCCTGCGGCTCAGAATGACGCGGGGTGGAACGATTGGCAGCGAACGTAATCTCTTGCGTCAGACCATTCTCCTCGTCGCGTCCCTCTCGGGCGCGACGCACCGGCGGCGCCGTCCCGGCACCAATAGTGATACATCGTTCCCCCGGCATGGTGTCTGGACGTGGACCGGGACGGTCCGGTATCTGCGTGCCCCCGAGACGGAGGGCAAGAGGGAAAGATCGCCAGTTGGATACTTTTCTCGCTCCCATGCTCCGCGTGGGAGCGCAAAGCCCGCACGCTCCGCGTGCGAGGATGCGGGATGGTACCACCGCAATGCACGGACCTACGCTTGCCCATACGGCATCGCTACCCATACCGCAACTATGGACGGAGGACCGCCCACATGTGCGCGCCGACGCAGAGCATCGGCGCGAGAATGGCCCAAGCACGAGAAAGCGCCTCCCCAGCCCGCGCACGTTTTTTATGGCGGCGCTCAGAGGTCGAACGAGACAACCCGCACCGCGGGGAAGCTCGTGCGGTCGATCAGGTAGAAGTGGTCCTGCTCGTTCTTCCAGGTGACGTTAAACGGCGACGAGGCTACCGGTAGGTCGAACGCGGGCAACCCCTCCACAGGACCATACGCCTGCAACTGCCCATCTGGACTGTAAAGCTCCATACCGAACACCCGCTGATCATCTTCCCGGATAAAGGTAAAGTGCACGATGCGTCCATCGCTTATCGTGAAGACGCCGAGGCTTTCATTGTGCACAATGCCCGCATGTGCTCCCCCCGAATGAAGCACACGGGCCTCATCAGGAAAAGGCTCATTGTGTACTCTCGTATAGGCAGGGGCCTCCTTGACGTGCCCTTTCAGCGGCTCCATTTCATGCCATGTATCGGTTGATGCCTCGTGCGCATACCGAAAGATCTTCCCTTCATAAAGAAATGGAACCACCAGCACGTTGCCCTCAGCGTCGAAGGCGAACGATCCGGTGGTTAGCGAGCCGAGCATGTTGGCGACAAAGGGATCATCAAGATCTCCGAACTTCGTCGTGGATGCAAAGGATTGCTGCGCTTCCTCAAAGGGCTCCTCAAAGACGTGAAGCATATGGAGCTCGGCAAGATCATCCTGTCGCGGCCTGTACAGGCGGTACAACAGCACGTAGCGCTCGTCGCCCAGCTGCCGCATCTGCCGGGGCCACGTTATCGTATCCTGTGTGTAGGAATGCGTGGTTAGAACCTCGCCCTCAAGAGAGAAACGAGTGATGCGGAAATTAAAGTTATCGAGAGTCCAGAGGGTCTGCTCCTGATCGATATACATCGCCGCGACATCACGCAATTCTCCCGGGCCCTGCCCAGGCCGACCGATGGTTTGCTGGTACTGCCCGTCAGCATCGTAGGCCCGGACGCCCATCACGGAACGATCAAAGATGTAGATGCGATCGGCACTATCCGAAGCTACATGGAACGGGCTCCCTAACAGGTATTCTTCGGTTTTCGTCTCATCATCTCCTATGGACACAATCTCTTCAGCGACGAACGTCCGCATCTCGTCAGGACCCTCACGCCCATCGCCTGACACTACGTCGAGACCCAGGTAACCCACCACGCCCACGATCGTGCTTAGCACCAACAGCATATGCAGATGCAACGACTTCATGGTTTCCAGCGGAAAGGTGAAGTAGTGTCGATGCCTCATAATACACATACAGCACGAGAATTACCTTTCTTCCGTGGCCATAGACGGAGGACCGTCCACCGGCGCGCCGACACAGCGCATCGGCGGGAGAAATGACACGAGACGGCTGCGGCATCATTTCTCCTCGTCGCGTCCGTCCCGGGCGCGACGCACCGACGGCGCCGTCCCGGCACCAATAGTGGCACGTCGTTTCTCCCGGCATGGTGCCTGGACGTGGACCGGGACGGTCCGGTATCTGCGTGCCCCCGAGACGGAGGGCAAGAGGGAAAGATCGCCAGTTGGATACTTTTCTCGCTCCCATGCTCTGCGTGGGAGCGCATAGCCAGCACGCTCTGCGTGCGAGGATGCGGTATGGTACCACCGCAATGCACCGAGCTACCTCACCGAAACGCCACGCCACCTGCGCTGCATTCCGTGAGAATGGACGGAGGGCCGTCCACCCATGCGCGCCGACGCAGAACATCGGCGCGAGAAGGAGAGAATGAAAAGAGGCGAAACCGAACCCCATCCCGGCACCAGCCCCAACGCTGGTTGCGCAAACCTCAAGCCGCTCCCCCTGCATCCCTCCCGATGAACTGCTATATTGGGCGTGGCCCCACACGCACTGCCCACTTCTTTCTGCATCCCAATGCGCTACATTCTCCCGCTTGTCGTTGCCGTTTTTCTCATCCTCCCCAACCACGCCACCGCGCAGGACACCGAGCCGTGGAGCGTGGATGACATCATACAGCAGGAATCGATGGCCGGCGCGGAGATTCATCCGGAGGGCGACCAGATCCTCTGGACGAAGCGCTACCCTGATGCCTCCGACGACCGGTTCAAGACGGACCTGCACCTGACCTTCCTCACCGACCCATACGGCGGCGAGGAGCCGACCACCATCCGCCTCACGCGCTCGGGCGACAATAGCGGAGCCGAGTGGCGTCCGGATGGGCGGCAGATCGCGTTTCTCTCCAGTCGCGATGTGACCGGCAGCTCCTCGGCGAGCGGCCGGCAGATCTGGTCGATGGATCCACGGGGTGGCGAGCCCTCGCATCTGACCGCGCTCGAAAACGGCGTACAGCGCTTCACGTGGCTGGATGAGAAGCATATCCTCTTCACGGCGCGCGAGGAGAAAACGCAGCACGAGAAGGCGCTGGAGCAGGCAAACGACGGCACGCAGGTGGTGGAAGACACCACGCTCTACCACCCGGTGCGCCTCTTCAAGCTGAACGTCAATTCGCAGTCCATTGAGCGGGTGACCGACAACGATGCGCGCATCACCGAATTCGAGCCTGATCCTACCGGACGGTACGTGATCTACGCCCTCAACCCGACGCCGGTGAACGTCGACGCGCGCGACCTGCCCGAGCAGTACCTGCTGGATCTGGAGTCCGGGGAAGCCACGAAGATCTTTGACGAGCCGTACTTCAACCCGAGCGGCTTCCAGTGGGAGCCCGACGGTGCGGGCGTCTTTGCCAGCTGGACGTACAGCTCCGATCCTGAAAACGCGGGCGCCGGCATTCGGAAGCTCTTCCGCTACGATGTGGCTTCCGGCGAGCACGCGGAGGTGCCGCTCGACGATGACGACTTCGGCATCGGCTCCGGCGGCTACGCGGTGACGAGCGACGGCATCCACGTGCAAATTGCCGACCGCACGCAGATGGAGCCGCGCTTCTACTACCGCGACGGCGACTCGTGGGCCTACGACGTGATCGACGACGAGCGCCTGCGCCACAGCACATCTCTCACCGTGGGTCCGGATGGCGAGACGCTGCTCTTCAACCCCTCCCGCGCCGATGAACCGCCGCGCTACCTCGTCGGCTCCTACAACCGCGGCACCATCGCGGACGCCACCGAGTGGACCACGCTGAACGACTTCCTGAAGCAGCGCGACATCCCGCGTGCCGAGGTGATCGAATGGGAGGGCGCCGAGGGCGTGACGGTGACGGGCATCCTCTACTACCCGCTCGACTATGACGAGGACCGCGCCTACCCCATGATCACCGTGATCCATGGGGGGCCGGCCGCGGTGGACCTTGACACGTGGCGCTTCACGTGGACCGTCTACCCCGGCATATGGGCGCAGCGCGGCGCGTTCGTCTTTCGGCCCAACTATCAGGGGTCGAGCCACCACGGGCTGGAGTTCGTGGAGTCGATCAAAGGCCGCTACTACGAGCTTGAGGTGCCCGACATGGTGAAGGGCATTGACCATCTGGCGGAGCAGGGTAAGGTCGACCGCGACTCGCTCGGCGTGATGGGCTGGTCGAACGGCGGCATCCTCACCGCTGCGCTGACGGTAGAGCATCCGGAGCTCTTCAAAGCCGCCGCGCCGGGGGCGGGCAACGTCAACTGGACGTCCGACTACGGCAACTCGCAGATCGGCGTGCGCTTCAACGACTCGTACTTTCAGGGCCCGCCGTGGGACTACACCGCGCACTACGTCGAGAAAAGCCCGTTCTTTCGCCTGAATGAGGTCCGGACGCCGACAATCATACCGTTTGGCGCGCAGGACCGCACGGTGCCCACCGAGCAGGGCTGGCAGCACTACCGCGCGCTGCAGCAGGTGGGCGAGGCGCCCGTGCGCTACCTGCTCTTCCCGGGCGAAGGGCACGGTCTCAGCCGCATCTCCCATCAAAAACGGAAGGTGGAAGAAGAGCTGGCCTGGTTCGACACGTACCTGTGGGGCGACACGTCGATGGAGGAGCGCGTGGCCGAACGCGTAGTGGCTGACAACGCGCCGCTGACGCACGTCGAGCGGATGCGCGCCATCGCTCGCACGGATGGACAGATTGGCACCACAAACGATGGTACGCTCATCCCCGAGACCGTTACGCTGGGCGATACGCTGCACGTGGGGCGCTTCGAGGTGACGCGCGCGCAGTACCAGGCCTACGACCCCGACTACGAGGTCCCGGCCGGCACGGAAGACTTCCCCGCGAGCGGTCTGTCTGCGGAGGATGCCGAGGGGTATCTTGCATGGCTGAGCGAGCAGACGGGCACCACGTACCGCTTGCCCACGA
>SLED01000308.1 GCA_007124945.1 Salinibacteraceae bacterium
GAGCCTTGAGCCGCTCGGCCTGTTGGGCAGAAGAGGCGAGAGCCAGATCACAGTGCTGCACGACGCGACTCAGATACCGATCGGCAAGGTGTTTGAGCGGCTGAGCGGCTTTATCGCCAAGGAACTCCCGAACTGGAGCAGCTACACGGGCTTTCGATACGTCTGTCATGAAGTGCCCTGATATGAGCGTTCGCGGATGCTGCTGTCTGTACGATAGCGCTGCCCACGGCTCCAGATACCAGCTGAACAGCTCAAGGACATCCGGACGGACGTAGTGAAGTGCTGCTACCAACCGCTTTCGGCTGGTGAAGATGCGGCGGCCCACAGGGCCTGGGATTAGCGGAGCCTTGAGTCGCAACGTCACTGCACGATCACGGTGTTCTACGCGGTCCGAAGCTCCGGGAATGATGAGGACATGCGTATGATCGGTGCGCTCGCGGATGTAGCTGCGCCTGGCATCGATGAAGGTGCGGATGGCGCTATTCGGTTCGGTGTAGGAATGAGTGAGATCGCAAAGAATCATACTTGCGCCGCTCGGTGGCTTACGGTGTGGGCTCTTCGTTCCTGTTTTACACGCTTACGCACGTCTTCGGGTTGAACAGCCCGGCCTTATGCAGGGTCGGGTGTTGGAGAGGCAGGGATATTTCGTTCACATCGCTCCTTGAGTGCGTGATTCATTTTTTCGAATCCCTCCCGAGTATCGTTCTCGATCATTCTGCGCATGAACGGAACCAGTATCCCGGTAAACTTCTCACGATGAATAAACCGGGTGCGTTCATCATCCAGAATCTCCAGACGAAACTCGTGTTCTCCGTCAAAGAGCCACGGAATGAAGAGGCGGCCGCGCCATCGAAACAGAAATCCCGGTACGGCATCGAGCACCAGAGGGCGAAAGGTCATGGGTTTACGGCCTGGTTGTTTTATCACAACGATCAGGCGCTCCCCTTCCGAGAGCACACCCTCAATCGAGCGAATGGTTGGATTCCACTCGGGGTAGCTTTCGAAATCCGACAATACGGCCCAGATACGTTCCGGCGGGGCCTCGATAATAATCTCGGTATGTAGTGATTGCATGAGCGTGCCCTCCGCATCTGGTGAAGTAAGCTGTATCGTGCACCGGGTCTGTCGCAGTACCCTGTTCCAGCCAGTACTGCTATTTCAGGGGTAGAGTTACAGGGCATAATTGATCGCAGATTCGAGGCGGCTCGGCTTACGTCGTGCTCGGTTGGTCATCTGTTAGCCAGACCGTTAGCACCCCGCCGATACTGGCAAGGACGGCTCCGCCAAAGACGGTACCCAGCGCAACAACTGTAAAGTAATCGACGCCCCACTGCTCCTGAAACGCGAAGATCTCAGCGTCGGGGCGCTGGGGGAAGAGTCCGATCAGGGTGAGGACTACCGTGGTGAAGTGCGCGGTGACGCCTGCCGCCAGCCCGCCGATCGCGGTGATGCGGGCGGCTTCGGTGGCGGGGAGCATCCGGGCATAAGGCTCCTCCGAGCGGCGTACGAGCAGAAACCCGACTGCAATAAAGCCGGCTGCATAAAGAACGAACCCGGGGCCAGAAAGCGGGGTAAGGGGCAGGCATCCAAGTACGATGCCAATAATGAAGCCGGTAGCGCCTGCCGTACGTCGTGGATTTTTCAATCGCCGGGAATGGAAGGTCAAACAAACGAAAGCATTAACGTAGGGGCATTCTGGTATAGAACGCAAGGGGCAGGCGGCAAGTGTAATACGAGCGTGACAACCTTTCGTACAGTCTGATGAAATATGACCCAGCCGATGCGGTTTATCGCGACGCTCACAGTTCTGGTGATGGTAATACCAGCACTGATAGGGTGCCGCCCGGTGCCGTATCCGGACCTCTCCACCTCCACAGAGACCAGGTCTGTCTACCTCGTGAGTCACGGACTGCACGTGGGGCTGGCCCTGGATCGTGAGGATGTGGATGACGAAGCCCTCCCTGTGGTTCAATGGCTTCCGGAGGTGGATTTCGTTGAGTTTGGCTGGGGCGATATCGACTATTATCCCCACCCGAGCCCTTCGCTCATTGATGGCGCGCGCGCACTTTTCTGGCCGACCGATAGCGTGCTTCACGTCGTCGGGCTCCGCGGGGAGTTGTCAGCGATCTTCCCCCGAAGCACCATCATCCGAGTAGACGTGCCGGCGGAGGGCATGCGGTATCTGATTGACTTCATTGCATCCTACCAGATAGCGGATGCGGAGCCGCTTACGCAGAGCCTCTATGGTACCGGCCACTTTTTTCCGGCCGAGGGCTCCTACCATTTGCTCAACAACTCCAACCGATGGACGGCAGAGGCGCTCGAGCGGGCAGGGGTGCCCATCGCCTCCAGCATTATCGTGACGGCCAGCCAGGTGGTGGAGCAGGGCAAGCGCGTCGGGGAATTGGTATCTCGTCCGGAGTAAGCCTGCCTGTGCGCGGAGGACGGAGCGTCGTCAGCGCCCGTGGCGGAGCGATTACTTCGGAGGCGCAGATGCGGGCGCACCACCGACAGCGTCATCGCCTTTCGCGGAGGCAGGCACGGAGCGGGCCTCGGCCGAAGGTTTGGGATCGGGTTCGGGCACGGCATACTGCACAAGCAGCGCCATGGCCATAATCGTCACGGCACCGAGAATGGTATTGCTGAGATAGCCAAGGTCTACGTACATGATACCGGCCACGAGGCTACCCAGCCCGATCCCAATCTGCCCGATCGCCACTGCCAGGCTCATCAGGAGGCCTCGCTCGTGATCAGGTACGAGCGCGGTCAGCAGCGACTGCAGCGGGCTGATTCGCATGCCCACGGTAATCATGGCGATAGCAAACAGGAAGGCGGCGGAGAAAAAGCCAAGCACGGCGTAGGTGGTAATAAGCATAAGGAAGCCCAGCGCGTGACAGGACCACACGATGAGCGGTTTGCGCCCGATTCGGTCGGAGAGTGTGCCGGCGGCCGGACTGGCAACCACGTTTGCGAGCCCGCCCACAAGAAACAGAAGCGCGATCTGCTCGCCTGTTACACCGAGCTCCACCTCCAGCCACGTCGGCAAGAAGATGACGTAGGCACCAATGCTGAAGAACATTAGGAAGTAGCTCGCGACGGCGGCGCTGGTATCCGTTCGGCGAAGCAGGTGCCCGTAGCTACGGAGCGCTCGGGAGACGCTAAGGCGCCGGCTGTCCCGCTGCACATCGGGTTGGGGGACCCTCCACCAGATCAGAAAGAGCGCTGCCGCCATCACAAAACAGAACATGAGGAAGGGCCAGCGGAAGTTGATCCAGTCAGCCAATAGCTTACCGAGCGGAATGCCCAGAATCTGCCCGAAGGCGATACCGCTCATGACCCAGCCGTTAGCCCAGCCGCGTCGCTTGTACGGGAAGTAGTCGCCCACGTAGGCCACGGAGGCCCCACTGAGCACACCACCGGCTGCACCGGCGGCAGCGCGTACCAGCAGCAGCGAGGTGAAATCGTAGACGAACCCGTGTAGAAAGAGCGCGACCGTCATGCCCGCACTGCCATACAGCAGGATTTTGCGCCGCCCGATTTTATCAGAGATGGGGCCCGTAATGAGCGCAAAGACCGACAGCATAAAGGCGTAGGCGGGCACCAGCAACCCCTGCAACCCCTCCCCGATATCAAGCGCCGCACCGATCTGCGGGAGAATCGGTGCAATAATGATCACCTGCGCGCTGGCGGCAAACACCATCAGCCACAAAGCCAGCAGAATCAGGTATTCCTGTCGGTTAGATGAAGCCACGGCATGTGAGATGTACGAGATAAAACGCGACTCACTTACGGAAAGAGGCCGGGTAAGATGCCATTATACGAGCCTGGACACAAATGTAGTCAAACAGTGGATATACTTTGATAATACCCCCGTAATCCATTCATAATATGCACATTGCACTTTTAGAATGGAAACGTTGTATCTCCTTCCAGCTATTTCGGCGATGTGAGGATTCCACTCATCACCGAGTATCCCCTCATGACTAATCGATACCGTGCATCTTTTTGTCGGATGTGCACCTGGGGACGCGCAACAGCCAGAGCGCCTTGCTTCGAGAATTCCTCCAGCATCACTCCGCTGACTACCTGTACCTGGTAGGAGATATCATCGATGGGTGGGCGCTTAGCCGCTCGTGGTTTTGGGAAGCGGAACAGAACGAAGTGGTGCAGGAGGTGTTGCGGTGGGCGCAGGAGTCGCGCGTAATTTACGTGCCGGGCAACCACGACGAGTTTGCACGTGCGTATGCCGGACTCGATTTTGGTGGTGTAAAGGTGCGGCGACAAACACTGCATACCCTCGCCGACAGCCGGCAACTGCTGGTCCTACACGGGGATGAGTTTGACGGCGTGGTGCGCTACGCACGCTGGTTATCGCTGCTAGGTATGTGGACGTATCACGGCTTGCTCCAATTGAATCGCTGGTATAATTTGTTTCGGCGCGGACTAAAGCTTCCCTACTGGTCGCTGGCCTCGTATCTGAAGACGCGGACGAAGCGAGCCGTACAGTTCATCGCGGATTTTGAGCACGCCGTAGCACGTCAGGCAGCTGAATATGAGGTAGACGGCGTAATCTGCGGACACATCCATTGTCCGGAATTGCGTACCATCGATTCAATCACCTACGCTAATACTGGAGACTGGGTGGAGCACTGTACCGCTCTTGTTGAGCACGTCGACGGACGATTAGAGCTCATTCAATGGGCCGGCTCAGTGCATAAAGCCACGAGCACAGGCGGGGATGGAGAGATTGCGGCGGTGCCGCCTCCAACGATCGTCTCCCGCTCTAAAAAGCACTGTTCTCTCAGAAAGAGGGACACTCGGCGCTCCGATACTGGGCAGGGGGCTAACGCCGGGATATGAGGCTCACGCGTTAGTAACGCGAGCGTCACCTCCATCCTCCGCTGGAGCAGATTCCTGCACCTGCTTGTGGCGGATATCAATACCTTCCATGAGAAAGACCACTGCTTCAGCGATGTTTTTGGCGTGATCGGAGATTCGCTCCAACGCCTTGCTCATCGTTATGACGTGGCCGACGGATTCCACCATCGAAGGATCTTCCTTCGCCAATTCAATCAACTTGTAGAACGTCTCGCGGTGCATGCGGTCCACATGACGATCCTTTGCCAAGACGCGCCGCGCCTGTAGCGTGTCGCGCTTGAGAAAGGCATCCTGAACCTCGCGCAGCATATTGCGCGACTGATCGGCCATCTCGGCGATACGTGTGTGCTCGAAAACCTCGGGTGTGGCGGTCAGATATTTGGCGTTCTTCGCCACGTTCTTGCAGTGATCCCCGATGCGCTCGAGGTCGGTGTTGATCTTAATCGCTACGATGAGCATGCGCAGATCGCGGGAGACGGGCTGATGTAGGGCGAGGATACGCTCGCACTGACGGTCAATGGCCAGTTCCAGCGCGTCCACCTCATCGTCGCGCTCAACAACTTCGGTGGCGTCGCCGATGTTACCGCTGATGACAGCGTTCATTGCGTTGGAGAACTGCTCGTCGACCAGGTCGGCCATTTCCACGAGCAGGGCGTGAAGCTCTTGCAGCTCGTCGTCAATGGGGCGGCGTACAGGCATAAGCGGGAGGTGTTTGGCGGGGGTAGGTAGTATGGAAGAGTACCGCTAAATCGGGGGCGGCGTTTCGAACGTGTTAGCCAAAGCGCCCACTGATGTACGCATCGGTCTTCTCATCGGAGGGCCGGGTGAAGAGCATTTCCGTATCGCCCATTTCTACCAGCTCGCCCACGTAGAAGAAGGCGGTCCGGTCGCTCACCCGGGTGGCCTGCTGCATGTTATGCGTAACGATGACGATGGTGTAGTCCTGCTTCAGCTCCACAATGGTTTCCTCCAGCTTGGCTGTAGCGATGGGGTCAAGGGCGCTCGCGGGCTCGTCCATCAGCAGGATATCCGGCTTGACCGCCAGCGCCCGGGCAATGCACAGCCGCTGCTGTTGTCCACCGCTCAGGTTGTAGGCACTCGTGTGCAGGCGGTCCTTCACCTCCTCCCACAGGGCCGCCTTGCGGAGCGATTCTTCCACGAGCGCTTCGTAATCACCCTGGTAACCGTTAATCTTAGCGCCCCACGTGATGTTTTTGTAGATGGTTTTCGGAAACGGATTTGGCTTCTGGAAGACCATCCCGATGCGGCGCCGTACCATCACGGGGTCGGCTTCGTCGGCGTAAATATCTTGCTCATCAACCCGAATGGTGCCTTCCATTCGGGTATCCGGAATCAGTTCGTTCATCCGGTTGAGACAGCGCAGTACCGTGCTCTTCCCACACCCCGAGGGCCCAATGAAGGCCGTTACCTGATGAGCAGGAATGTTCATGGTTACGCCTTTGATGGCGTGCGTATCGCCGTACCAGAACTGCAGGTCCTTAACCTCAATTTTGGTCTTAGGCTGCGGTCCCTGCCGTGGCCCGGGCGTCAAGGTGCGAGGTGCCTCCGGGACGGCCTTGCGGGTGGGGGCGTTTCCCGTGCCTGACGCGGTGCTGTTAGATGCAGCCGGGGACGAGGTCTGGGGAGACGAGGCCTCCGAAGACGACGGTTTACGCTGTGGGTCGGCTTTGGCGTCGGCCATAAGTAGTGAAGGCGAAGTCAGAATGTAGAGAAATAAGCTCAGGCTGAGCGTTCCTGCTCCAGATAGTTGCGCAGCAGGATGGCCGTCAAGTTGGTGAGGATCAGGAAGGCCAGCAGCACAATGATAGCCGCGGCCGCCAGTTCGCGAAACGCAACGCCCGGCTCTTCGGTCCACTGAAAGATGAGCATCGGGATGGCGGTGAACTCGTCAAGCAGGTGCGCAGGCGTGAAGTTGATTGCCAGCGCGGCCCCCACAAGTACGAGTGGAGCCGTCTCACCGACCGCGCGACTGAGCGACAGAATCACACCCGTAAGAATACCAGGCATGGCAATCGGCAGCACGTGCGACCAGATCACCTGCGAGCGCGTGGCTCCGAGTGCGTAGGCACTCTCGCGCACACCCTGAGGAATCGAACGGATAGCCTCCTGGCTACTGATAACGATGATCGGTAAAACAAGAAGGGAAAGTGTTAGACCCGCTGCCAGCAGGCTGTTGCCGAATCCAAAGAGATACACAAACACGCCCAGGCCCAGAATACCGTACACAACCGAAGGCACGCCTGCCAGGTTATTGATATTGATCTGAATGAGCCGCGCCAACCAGTTGTCACGTGCATATTCTTCGAGGTAGAGCGCTGCACCTACGCCGAGCGGAACCGCCACGGCGGCTACAACGAGCATAAGATACAGCGACCCTATGATGGCCGGCCAGATGCCAGAAGCCTCGGCAGTAGAGCGTGGAAAGCCGGTGATGAACTCGCGGCTGAGCCAGGGCGCGCCCGTCAGCACAACATCTACGATGAGGGTAGCGAGCACCACCAGCCCAAGGATGGTGCAGACGAACAGCACGCCCGCCATCACCTTACCTCTGCGGCGGCGGCTGTCAATGCGCTGGTTGAAAAGAGTATCGGTTGAAGGCATCAGTACTGCTCCTGAAAGCGTCGAGTCAGCCAGGTCGCGAGGAGGTTCATACCGAGGGTGATGATATAGAGCAGCAAGCCAACGGCAAAGAGACTCTGATAGCTGAGCGTACCCTGATCGATATCGCCTTTGGCTACCTGAACGATAAAGCCGGTCATGGTCTGAATAGACTCCAGCGGATTGACGGTGAGGTTGGCAGTAGCACCTGCTGCTATGGCCACAATCATCGTCTCGCCGATGGCGCGGCTGATGGCAAGGATAAAGCTGGCGATAATCCCACTGAGCGCGGCGGGCACTACCACCTTCATCACGACCTCGATTTTGGTGGCGCCAAGCGCATACGCGCCGTCGGAAAGTGATGAGGGAACGGCACGCAGTGCATCCTCACTGACAGACGCTACCATTGGAATGATCATGACGCCCACCACCAACCCCGCACTAAGCGCGTTAAGCGGGGGCAGTGACGGATCAATTCCCTGAATGATAACACCTGAGACGAAGGTAAGTGCGAAGTATCCATACACCACCGTGGGTACGCCAGCCAGCACTTCCAGCGCTGGTTTCAATACTTTTCGTGCGGGCCGAGAGGCATACTGCGAGATATAGATAGCCGCGCCCAATCCCAGTGGAAGTCCCACCAGGGCTGCAATCACGGTGATGAGCATGGTGCCGGCCACGAGGGGAAGCACCCCAAAAGACGGTTCCACGCCGGCAAATCGCCACTCAGTTCCCAGCAGGAAGTCAAAGATGCCTACCGATAGAAAAAAACTGAATGATTCGTAGAGCAAGATCCCGACGATACCCAGCGTCGTACCGATAGTTAGAAGGGCGCAAGCCCCCAGCAGGACCTGAACGATACGTTCTCGAAGGCTCCACTCGAGATTCGTCGAGTAGTCCACCGCTCCATTGCCGCTTGTGCCGCCTGAGGGCGGCTGCGGAACGGGTTGCGCAGGAGACATCTGCGTGGTGTCCGTAGAAGGCATAGGGCAGCAGAGTGGGGAGGGGGCTTAGCTGTCGGTTTGGTTGTCGTCGTCTGCCGGCACATCGCGGCCTGTGGGGGCCTCGCTGGTTTGCATCCGCTCCAGCATGGTACCCATACCCACCCCAATAGAGGGGCCCTCCCCGCCAAACATGGTGCCTTCGATGCGGGCCTCGAAGCGTTCCATCACCCGAGCATAAACGTCGTCCTCAAACGGCACGTATTCGGCTTCGGCCACAAACCGGCTGGCATTCTCAAGATAAAACTGAACGAAGGACGCAACCGCCGGATTGCGCTCCATCCGGTCCACGTTCACATAAATGAATTCAGGACGCGCCAATGGCTGGTAGGTACCATCGGCCACCGTTTCGGGGGTGGGCAGCACACACCCATCGCCCGTATCGGGGTCCTCGTCGTCTATCGCAATGAGCCGGAGGATGTCGCGGTTATTGATGTAATACGACAGCCCGAAGAAGGCCATACCGCTTACATCGCGAGAGACACCCTGCACTACCGCGTTGTCAGTGTCGCTGGCATTGTAGCCGTCGCGCATATTTCCGCGCTCACCGTTAATTGCCGCAGTGAAATAATCGAACGTGCCACTGGCCGGTGAGCGTCCATAGAGCCGGAGTGATTTGTCCGGGAAGTCATCGCGAATCTGATTCCAGTTGTTAATGGTACTGCCGCGCTCCCATATTCGGCGAAGCTCCGAAACGGTAAGACAGTCGACAAAGTCGTTGTCTGGATGCGTCGTCACCGTCAGCCCATCGTAGCCGATGGGCAGCTCCAGGAAGCGAACGTTGTTTTCCTCGGCGCGGCGCAGTTCATCTTCCCGGATGGGCCGGGAGGCGCCTGTCACATCCACCTCGCCACGCATGAACCGCTGAAAGCCGGCCGACGTGCCGCTACTGCTTGCAGTAACACGACTACCAGGGTTAGCCTCCTGATACGCATCGACAGCAGCGCGAGAGATCGGGAAAACGGTGCTGGATCCGTCGACGCGGACAGTCTGCGAGTCTCCGCCGCACGCCGCGACCAGAAAGGCCAGTGCGGTTACGGCCAGAAAAATGCCGAGCCGCCGCGGCAAGGAGGTAGGTAAAGAGCGATGCATGAGAATCAATTTAATTCATTGGGGGGCACCTGTGGCGTAAAGCAGAGAAAACTATGGTTCTCTGGTGGATAAGATGCCTTCTGAATATTATCAAATTATTACGGCACCGGGTACAAATGGTGAACTATCAGCGTGCGGGGAAAGGGCGGCCCACCTAGTGGGGCACCGACGGGCACGTCATTCCGTAAGCGAAGCTGCCGCCGTGCCGCTTGCTACATTGAGGGCGCTGTAATCAAGCACAACACAACCAAAATCACAACCGCATGTCTTACCGCTGGGTGGTCCGCTCCGTTGAGGATCCTGATACCGTTACACACCTGCAAAAGCAGTTGAACGATCTTCCGGAAGCACTCACGCGGGCACTGGTGCTGCGTGGGGTGGACACATTCGAGCGCGCGAGGGCATACTTCCGGCCTTCCATCGAGCGGCTCCACGATCCTTTTCTGATGGAGAGCATGGACGTGGCCGCCGAGCGTGTGGCGGAGGCGATTTCGTGCGGGGAGCGCGTGCTCGTGTATGGAGATTACGACGTTGACGGAACGACCGCGACGGCCCTAATGACGAGCTTTCTTCAGTCGCAGGGCGTGGAGGCGTCGTTCTTCATCCCGAACCGCTTTGAGCACGGTTACGGGCTGAATAAGGTGGGGATTGACCTGGCACGCGAGCGCGGCGCCTCGCTCATCATTGCACTGGATTGTGGCATCACGGCCGTGGACGAGGCGGCGTACGCGCGTGAGCAGGGGATCGACCTCATCATCTGCGATCATCACACCGCGAGCGCGCAGATGCCGGACGCGCTGGCCATCCTGGATCCCAAGCGCCCCGAATGCAGCTACCCGTTCGACGAGCTTTCGGGCTGTGGCGTAGGCTTCAAGCTCGCCCAGGCCGTGCTGCACCTTCTGGAGGAAGACCCGCGTGCTATGCACGATTACCTGGATCTGGTGGCCGTCTCTACCGCAAGCGATATCGTGCCATTGCGAGGAGAGAACAGGGTGCTGATGCGGGAAGGATTGAAGCAGCTCGGGCAGACGCAGCGCACAGGCATTCAGGCGATGGCCGCGGCGGCGGATCTGGATCTGAACAAGATGACATCCACACGTATCGTCTTTACCATTGGCCCTCGGATCAACGCTGCCGGGCGCCTCGGGGACGCCGAAAGGGCTGTACGCCTCCTGCTTTCCGAGGATAGCGCAGAGGCAGGGCAGCTTGCTGGCGAACTCGAACGCATCAACAAAGAGCGCAGGACTATCGACCGCCAGACAGCCGACGAAGCGGTTAGCAAGGCGGAAACGCATCTGAGCGGCCGCCATCGCCACGCTATTGTCTTGCACGACGAGGACTGGCACCAGGGCGTCATCGGCATCGTGGCCAGCCGCATCGTCGAGCATTTCTACCGGCCCACCGTAATGCTGAGCGGTTCGGGCAACGAGGTGAAGGGGTCGGCGCGCTCCATCGTGGGCGTCAATATCTACAACGCCCTAAGCCAGTGCGAGGACCTCCTGCTGAAGTTTGGCGGGCACGACTACGCGGCGGGCATGACGCTTTGCGAAGACGATGTGCCGGAGTTTCGCGAGCGGCTAAATGATGCCATCGCCGAAGTCACCACGCCCGAGATGCTCATCCCCGCCATCGAAATCGACGCGGAGCTGGATCTGGGGTCGGTCGAGTGGGAGATCGACAGTAACTTCTGGAAGGTGCTGAAGCAGTTCGCGCCGTTCGGACCGCAAAACATGCGGCCGGTGTTTCTGTCCCGGCAACTCTCGCTCGCGCGCCCGCCCCGCACCGTAGGCCGAGACGGCGATCACCTCAAGCTCAGCGTTGAGGCGTCTGCCAACGGCCGCCGCCGTGCTCCACTCGATGTCATCGGGTTTAACCTCGGCGATAAGTTCGATGCACTGCGCGAGAACCACGGCAGCGGTGGCCTCATCGATCTCGTGTACAGCGTCGAGGAAAATACGTATCGTGGTATCACAAAGCTGCAGCTTAAAGCGCGAGACGTGCGCGTTTCTGCCGATGATTCGAGCGCGGCAGCCGAAAAGCTAAAATCGCAGGATACCGCGTGAGCTCGCCGTGTCGCCGGTCCGTTCTGGTTGTACTAACATTTACAAATGATCCTGCCATCTCTCATCATGCTTGCCGGCACCGCCGCCGAGGTGCCGGAGGTTACAATGGGCATGCTGGTGGTGTTTGCCATCATTGTTGCGGGCTTGATTCTTTTTGTCACTGAGGTCATCCCCATCGACCTGACCGCGATCGGGTTGATGGTGGCAGTAATTCTGCTTGAGCCGTGGACGGAGGTGGGCGCGGAGGCCGGGCTTTCGGGCTTTGCCAGTTCGGCCACCATCACAGTGCTGGCAATGTTTATCCTCAGTGAGGGTATTCGCCGCACGGGGCTGCTACAGATCATCGGCGATCGTATCATACAGCTTACGCAGGGCAGGCCGAAGCGGCTGCTCGCGGCTTTTGTCGGTCTTTCTGGTGGCACCGCGGGCTTCATCAACAACACCCCGGTGGTGGCGATGATGATTCCGATGGTGGTCAACATCGCCAACAAGACCAAAACCTCTCCCTCCAAATACCTGATCCCCATCTCGTTCGCATCCATGATCGGGGGGATGCTCACGCTCATCGGGACGTCCACCAACTTGCTGGCAAGCGACGTCTCGGCGCGCCTGCTGGACCGGCCGCTGACCATGTTCGAGTTTACGCACCTTGGGGCCGTTCTTCTGCTGGTGGGGGCTGCGTATCTGCTACTGATTGGCTGGCGACTGACGCCCGAGCGCATTAAGCCGGAGGAGGACCCCATGGAGACCTTCGAGATGGGGCCCTACCTGACCGAGGTGATCGTGCTGGAAGGGTCGCCCCTGGCCGGCAAGCTGATCTCGCAGGCACACGAGGAGCTTGACCTTGACCTCGAGTTCGTTCGGATGCGGCGGGACGGGCAGGCTATGTCGACGCCGCTTGGTACCAAGGAGCTCCGCCCGGCCGATGTACTGCTCGTTCGTACCGATCGGGAAACGCTCATCGAGCTGATGGGACTGCAGGGGCTGGGTGTGACCACGCAGCGCGATATGCAGAAGAAGGACGTCGAGGCTTGGGAGGAAGGACGCGAACTGGTGGAGGTGGTAATTTTATCCGAAACGGAGGTGGTTGGCAAGACGCCGCAGGATGTAGGCCTCGGATCGCAATCGGATGCGACGGTGCTGGCGATCCGTCGTGGCAGCGGTGTTATCCACCGGAGTCTGGAAGATGCCGTTCTGGAAGGAGGGGACACCCTACTTGTGCAGGCGTCGGAGGAGGCGATTCAGCGACTCAGCAACGACCGTAATTTCATTGTCATTCAGGAGATCGACACGCCGGACTTTCGCTCGAACAAAATCCCTGTTGCGCTCGGTATTGTGGCGGGTGTGGTGGTAGCCGCCGCCACCGGACTCATGCCTATTGTTGTCTCCTCGCTTATCGGTGTGGTGCTTATGGTAGCCACCGGATGCCTGCATCCCAACGAGGTGTATCCGTCGGTGGACTGGAACGTGATCTTTTTGCTCGCCGGCGTCATTCCGCTCGGTATCGCGCTTGAACGCACAGGGGGCGCAGAGTATCTCGCGCAACTTACCGTTGCGTACGCGATGCACTGGCATCCCGTACTTATTCTGTTAGTGTTCTACCTGTTCACTGCGCTGATCACCAACATCATCAGCAATAATGCCAGCGTGGTTCTGATGATACCCGTGGCTGTCAGCGCGGCTGGCCTCATCGACGCCAATCCGTTCGCTTTTGTGCTGGCTGTAACGTTTGCTTCCAGCACCGCCATGCTGACGCCCGTGGGCTATCAGACAAACCTGATGGTGTACGGCCCGGGGGGATACCGTTTCTCTGATTTCTTCCGCGTAGGCGTATTGCTGCAACTCCTTCTCGCTGTTGCAACAGCGCTGGGCATCTGGCTTTTCTGGGGGGTATAATCACATCCCTCCGGGAACGTTTGTCGCGCTCCGTCATCTTCACCCGCAGAAAGAATTAAGATACTCCATGGTATCTTTACGTAAACCTCTCCCACGTTCGACCAAGTCCCTTGATGCCTGACCGTCTGGTGTCGTGGATTCAAGAGGCGTTTCCTATCGCATCGTGGTTTCCCGACTACGAGCTGCAGCACGTCAAAGGTGACTTCCGGGCCGGGCTGACGGTGGGCATCATGCTAATCCCACAGGGGATGGCCTACGCCGTTATCGCCGGCGTACCGCCGATCTATGGGCTGTACGCGGGGCTGGTCCCGCTCCTGATCTATCCGCTGCTGGGCACTTCGCGGCAACTGGCAGTCGGTCCGATTGCGATTGACATGCTCATCATCGCCGCGGGCGTGAGCGTCATCGCTGAAATGGGCACCGATCGCTTCATCGGGCTGGCGATCCTACTTACCGCTATGGTGGGCGTGATACAGATCATGATGGGCTTCATGCGACTGGGCTTCCTGGTTTCGCTGCTGGCGAAGCCTGTCGTTACCGGTTTTGCCAGCGCGGCAGCTCTCATCATTGCTTTCAGCCAGCTCGGTAACATCATCGGCGTCGACCTCGGCTATTCGGAGTACGTCTTTGTGTTGATATGGGAGGCGCTGCAGCGTTTCGGGGAGATCGATCCGCTCACGTTGATGATCGGTCTGATAACCGTATTTATCCTGGTCGTCATTGACTACCGCCCGGGCAGGCTTCCCGGTGCGCTTGTGGTGGTGGTGTTGGGGACGCTGGCGGGATACCTGTTTTCTCTCGATGCGGAAGGCGTTGAGATTGTGGGGACCGTTCCAGAGGGATTACCACCCATAGCGTTCCCCGATTTCGGGTTTAGTGATATGCGTGCGTTGCTCCCGGTGGCCATCACCCTGGCGCTGGTGCAATTTATGAATGTGACCTCCCTTGGCCGGCTTTACGCTTCCCGGTACCGCTACAACATCGACGCGAATCATGAGCTGGTGGCAGTGGGGGCGTCCAACCTTGTGGGTAGCTTCTTCCGGTCGATACCGGTATCCGCGAGCTTCTCTCGCACGGCGGTTAACGACAAATCGGGTGCAAAAAGCCCGCTCTCGAACGTATTTGCTGCCGTGCTTGTGGGGCTGACACTGGTGTTTTTCACCCATCTCTTTTTCTATCTGCCCATCGCCGTACTGGCCGCTATCATCATCGTGGCAGCGATAGGGCTCGTGGATATAAAAGAACTCCGTTACCTCTTCCGCGCAAAGCAGCGAGATGGCTACATCGCTCTGTTCACCTTCGGCACTACATTACTCGTCGGCATTCAGGAAGGCATCCTGCTGGGTATCGGCGCGTCCACGCTGGCGGTAATGTATCGCTACGGGCGTCCCAACGTCGTGGAACTCGGCCACCTACCCGGTACCCGCTCGTTCCGGGATATGGAGCGGACGGCTGAGGCTGAGGAGATCAGCTCTATCCTGATGATGAGGGTGGATGCATCCTTCTCCTTTATCAACGCCGACTACTTCAAGAAGCGAATTCTTGAGCGTCAGGAAGAGAAGGACCGGAAGATCCGCGCTGTTATCATTGACGGGATGAGCATCAACGACCTCGACACTACGGCTGTGGAGGCGCTGGAGGAGATTGCCCGGAATCTGCGCAAGTCTGACATCGAGCTGCATCTCACCGGGTTGATTGGTCCGGTACGCGATGTGGTGCGTCGCTCCGGGCTGTATGAGGAGCTTGGTGAAGATCATTTCCACCGCAGCCCGCACCAGGCAGTAGAGTATATTCTGAAGCAGTGGGACAAGGTGGACGACGAGCACCGGTTGGAAGTGTACCGGGCCGATGTGCGGCATCAGGAGCCGGAAGCGCCGGAGAAAAAGTATCCGCGCTATAAGTAAAAACGCATGCCCTCCTCGGCTGAACCAGAAGCGCCGGCGTCCGTGTGCAATATTTCCCTCCCATCGGCAAAAAGAAAGTCTATGTCCACACCCCCGGCACTTCGTTCGCACGTCGCTAATCTATTGAGATGGAGAAAGGCCCATGCTACGTTTGATGATGCGGTAGAGGGGATCCCTTCAGATTACTACGGCACCGTGCCCGACGGGCATCCGCATTCCCTCTGGCAGTTGTTGGAGCATATGCGTCGCGCGCAACGCGACGTTCTTGACTATTGCCGAGAACCCGATTATACCGAGCTCGACTGGCCGGATGATTTCTGGCCGGATACGAAGGCCCCAGATTCGCAGATGGAGTGGGCGGATAGCGTAATTGCGTTTCGCCGCGACCTGAATGCGATGGTTACGCTGGTAGAGAATCCGGATGTGGATTTGTTGGCGGAGATCCCGCATGCGTCCGACGGCCATACATTTCTCCGCGAGGCGCTGTTGGTGGCCGATCACAACGCCTACCACGTCGGCCAGATGATCAGCGTGCGCCGGTCGCTCGGGCTTTGGGAGGAGGGGTGAGCGCGGCCTCGTTTTAGGATTCCGGATGTCCGTAGTAGTAGCGTCGACCCGCCGGTCGACGCTACAGACCGTGCACCATGGTCGTTACCGAACATCAATCCCGCTCATACACCACGCGGCCACCCAGAATGGTAACATCCACCTGCGCGTTCGGGATCTCGTCGGCGGGCATGGCCAGGATGTCTTCTGACAACACCACGATATCCGCCAGCTTGCCGGGGGTGAGGGAGCCCTTGATGTCGTCCTCGAAGACCGCCACGGCATTGTTGATGGTGTAGGAGCGCAGCGCCTCCTCACGACTGAGGGCCTGCTCCTCGAAGAAGTTGGTGCTGTCGGCCATGTGGCGGGTGACGGTGGCGTAGTAGCTCTGGATCGGGTCGATGTCCTCGACGGGCGCGTCGGTGCCGTTGGTGACGAGCGCACCGCTATCCCACAGCGAGCGCCAGACGTACGCGCCCTCACGCGCCCGCTCCTCGCCCACGCGCTGCGGCACCCAGGGGCCGTCCGAGGTGGCATGGATGCCCTGCATGGAGGCTGTCACGCCCAGCTCGGCGAAGCGGTCAATATCGTCGGGATGGAGGTGCTGCGCGTGCTCGATGCGCCAGCGCAGGTCGGCGCCGTTCACGCCCTCTTCCTCAAAAAGCCGCTCGTAGAGGTCGAGCGTCTCGCGGTTGCCCCGGTCGCCGATGGCGTGGATGGCCATCTGATAGTCGTGCTCAAGGGCCAGGCGGGCGGCTTCTTCAAGCTCGTCCATGGACGTGGTGTTGAAGCCCGCATGTTCGTCGCGGTCGGCGTAGGGCTCCAGCATCCAGGCGCCGTGCGTGCCCAGGGCACCGTCGATGGCTTTCTTGACGCCCCCGATGGTAAGGCGGTCCTCGCCGAGGCGCGTTACGCGGAAGTCGGCCAGGTTCTCGCGCAGGTTTTCGTTCGAGTCGCGCGCCATCATCCAGAGGCGCATGCCCAGCTCATCAGCTTCGGCCAGTTCGCGCAGCTCCGCCAGCCGCGAGAACGGCGTGCCGGCATCGTGCATGGATGTGACGCCCTTGGAGAGGGCTTCCTGCGCAGCCATCTCAGCCAGTTCGGCGATGTCGGGGTCCCAGCGCTCGGTGGCCGGGCTCAGCAGGCCCTGCGCGTTCTGCCGGAAGACACCCGTGGCGTTGCCTTCGGCATCACGCACGATCTCGCCACCCTCCGGGTTGGGCGTGTCAGCAGTGACCTCCGCAATGCGCATGGCCTCGGCGTTGGCAAAGCGCATATGGCCGCTGGCGTGGGTGAGCACGACCGGGTTGTCCGGCGAAACGGCGCTCAGCGCCTCGTGCACCGGCAGACCGTCCACCTCCGGGTCCGGCCGCTCGTCCCAATCCTCCTGATGCCAGCCGCGGCCAAGGATGACCTCGCCCTCCTCGGCTTCCGCGGCGGCTTCCTCCACCATGTCGACGATTTCATCCCAGTTGGCCACGTCGCGCAGGTTCAACTGCATCTGTGTTTCCCCCACGCCCAGAAAATGTCCGTGGCCTTCGATGAAGCCGGGGATTACCAGTCGACCATCCAACTCGATGACTTCAGTTCCGTCTCCAATCAATCCCTGAACAGTTTCAGTGGTACCCACCGCCAGAATTTCGTTACCAGAGATCGCAATAGCTTGAGCTTCTGCATGGTTGGCGTCAACCGTAATCACGCGGCCATTTATCAGCGCCAGGTTGGCGGTCTGTTCGCTGGCAGCGGGGCTGTTGGCGGTATCGCATGCGGTGAAGAGGATCATGGCGCCGGCGAGAAGAGAAATCGCGGTAAGGGAGACACAGAAACGGTGCAGCAGGGAAGGCATGTCGGAAAGACGGAAGTGGGCACGGGTGCGAAGCGAACAGGGCATGATGGCACGCCTTGTTCAAGCCGTAAAGTAAACGACTTTCCCGGACATGTGCGAATTTTCCGGACAGGAATGTCCTCGGGCAGCGTGGGCCTTATGGCTGGGCGCCATGTATTTAAAAAGGAGGCAGCCCCGAAAAGTTATCGGGACTGCCCACGTAGCGATGCTGGAAGCGAATGGAAGCTCCCGCCGGGCCATCCACTTCGTTGCAGGATATTTTGCGGGAAGGCCGCAATTACATGTTATCACCTGATGGAATCAGGAGATCAGGGCAGGCGGCGGCCTCAAACTCGACCGACAGGTCGCCACTGATTGGTTCTTCCATTCCGGGCCCCATCACAAGGGCATCGCCGTCTATGCTGCCAGCGAACGTGTCGGATGTAGATGTGGTAACCGTAACGGAGCCGGACTCGGACAGAATCGCCCCATTCGTGTCAAGCCAGAAAAACCCGAAGTCCTCTCCGAAATCCTCATCTTCAAACGAGGCAAGCGGGTAGGTGCCGGTGCCAGGCCGGGTTGTCTCACGAGCAAGCACGGCATACGGCGGTACGGGAAGCTCGTCCTCGTCTACGATGCACGATTCCAGATTCGTAAAGAGCACAGCCATTCCTGCACTCTCGCCTTCGACATCTGCGCCTTCCGCAAAGAACGCGTTACCGGAAAAGTTAAATGTTTCACCGTCGACTTCAGCCTGTGCAGTGACGGTGCCCGGATCCGGATTCAGCGGGTCTGTGGTAGAATCGTCGCAGGCGGTTAGCCCGAACAGGAGCGCGACAGTGATGAGTGTTGTAGTGCCGTAGAAAAACTGCCTCATGGTACTGATGGGATAACAAGAATATGTGTGAAGAGTGTGCAACAGCGTTGCACTATGAAATACGGAATACGGTTCGTGCTCCGGACACGGGAGATTGCACAGAGGCTGTGAATCTCCTACCTTATATCGCTTAATGAATCCGGTCGTGACAAGACGACCCCACCATTCACCGTGCTAACTGCTCCTGCGTCATATTATGTTGTTGATTCGCCTTTCGCGTGGCTCTCTCATTGCAGCGCTCGCACTTCTGTTTATTGCCGCGCCTGTCCATGCCCAATCGACTGATGGGCTGCTTTCACCTGCTGGGTTTCTGGGCTATGAGCTCGGCGAGCAGTTTACGCCGCAGCACCGCGTGCAGGCGTATGTAGAACACGTGGCGGCCAACTCCGCTCAGGTAGAGCTGGAGCAGTACGGCACCACCACGCAGGGCTGGCCGCTGTACCTGGCGTACGTAAGCACGCCGGAGCGGCTGGAGCGTAAGGAGGAGGTGCGGCTCGATCATCTGCGCAGCATCGGTATGGAGGACGGAGAGCCGACGGGAGCCGATGAGCCAGCGCTTGTGTGGCTTAGCTACGGTGTGCACGGTAACGAGTCGGTGAGCACGGAATCCGTATTGCAGACGCTATACGAACTGGGTGATCCGGAAAACACGCAGACGCAGCGCTGGCTGGAGGACGCGCTCGTCATCGTGGATCCCAACCTGAATCCGGATGGACGCGAGCGGTACGTGCAGTGGTTCAACCGGACGGTAGGCGCGCAGGCTAACGTCCGCCCGGAGGCGCGGGAGCACAGCGAGCCGTGGCCCGGCGGACGCTCCAACCACTACTACTTTGACATGAACCGCGACTGGGCGTGGGCCACGCAGCACGAGACACAGCAGCGCCTGCCCCACTACAACCGCTGGATGCCGCACGTCCATGTAGATTTCCACGAGATGGGCGTCGACTCGCCGTACTATTTCGCCCCGGCCGCCGAGCCCTTTCATCCCCGCATCTCCGACTGGCAGCGGGAATTTCAGCGAACCATCGGCGACAACCATCGCCGCTACTTCGACGGCGACTACAAGCTCTACTTCACCCGCGAGCGGTTCGACCTCGTCTACCCGGGTTATGGCGACACCTGGCCCACCTTCAACGGCGCTATCGGGATGACGTACGAGCAGGGTGGCTCCGGGCGTGCGGGGCTGGGTATCATCACCTCCGAAGGCGATACGCTGACGCTTGCGCAGCGGGTCGAGAACCACCACATTGCCGGCCTCTCTACCGTGGAGGTCACGGCAAATAACCGCGCCGAGGTGGTGGAGGAGTTCCGCGCGTTCTTCGACCGGACGCCCGACGGCCCCTACCGCAGCTACGTGGTGAAGCCCGGCGCTGACACCGGGGCGCTCGATGCGCTCGCGAAGCACCTTGAGATCCAGGGCATCCAGTACGGCTTTGCCACGCAGGAGCGCAGCGCCCGTGGCACGCGCCACCGCGACCGTACAGACCAGTCATTTCAGGTGGAGCGCGGCGACCTGATCGTGTCCACCGATCAGCCCAAAGCGACGCTGGCAAACGTGCTCTTCGAACCGGATCCCAACCTGCCCGACTCCCTCACCTACGACATCACCGCGTGGGCGCTACCCTACGCCTACGGACTCGAAGGCTTTGCCGTGCGCGACAACCTCACGCCGGACACCTCCACGCGCCCCGATCGTACCCCGCACACCCCGGACGACGGCACGCCTTACGCCTACCTCGTCCGCTGGGATGGCTTCTCCAACGCGCAGTTTCTAAGCGCTATCCTGCAGGAAGATATCAAGCTGCGCTTTGCCACCGAGCCGTTCCGGATCGACGGCAACGACTTCCCGCGCGGCTCCCTCATCCTGACGCGCACGCATAACGAGCACATGGGCGAGGCCTTTGACGAGACCATCCGCTCCCTCGCCCGCGAGTACCAGCAGGACCTATATGCGTCGGAGACGGGCTTTGTGGAAGAGGGCTCCGACTTTGGATCGAACACGGTTCAGTTTCTCGAACGGCCAACAATAGCCGTGGTGGCAGGCGAGCATACCTCCTCGTTGCAGCTGGGCGAGGTGTGGCACTTCTTCGATCAGCAGCTGCAATACCCGGCGACGCTCATCAACGGCGATGATCTGGGTCGCATGCCCTGGGAAGATTACGACGTGCTCGTGCTGCCGGATGGTAATTACAGCGACGTGCTATACAGCAGCACGATGGATGAGCTAACACGATGGATTCAGCGTGGCGGCCGCGCGATCGCCATCGGCCGCGCTGCAGCGCATCTGTCCGGTCAAGACGGGTTCAACCTTGAGCAAAAAGCGACCCCCGAAACCGAGGAAGACCCCGACGACCGCCTGCGGGTCTTTGGCGACCGGGAACGTGAAGCCGCGCGCACCAACGTGACCGGCGCCATTTTCCACACGCAGGTGGACCACACGCACCCCCTCGGCTACGGCATGAGCGATCGCCCGTACTTTTCTCTGAAGCGCGGCAGCCAGGCGTTCGCGTTTCTTGATGACGGTTGGAACGCTGGCGTTATCCGCGAGGGGGATCACGTGAGCGGCTTCGTCGGGTCCGACGCGCTGCCTCAACTGGAGGACACCCTCGTCTTCGGCAGCGAATCCATGGGGCAGGGGCGCGTCATCTATATGATCGACAACCCGCTCTTCCGTGGCTTCTGGTATAACGGGCGGCTCGTTTTCAGTAACGCCGTCTTCTTTGGCGGTTTGTAAAACGCGCCGCGCTTACAGCGTAAGGAGGGGCTGCCTCCCGATGCGAACCTCGATTTCAACGACGCTGCTCGTCCCCTCCCCAGCCGGCATTTGCTCGAACGAGATGCGGTGGGGGTTCGCCGCATCGACCGGCCGATAGGCGCTACCCGGCTCTCACACCCGAGCATGGGCTACTCGTCGTTACGGCGCACCGTCATCACGGGTACATCAGACATCCGCACGACTTTCTCAGTGACGCTGCCAATCAGGTAGCGATCCAGCCCCGTCCGGCCGTGCGTACCCATCACGATCAGGTCAATGTCGTGGTCGTCCACGTAGCTGAGAATCACTTTAAAGGGGTTACCCTGCTTCACGGCCGTCTTCACCTTACCATTCCCGAGCTGGTCGGCGATCTTGTTTACGATGCTCGTTCCGTAATCTCTTACACTCTCAAGCACCTCTGCACTCTTCTTTCGAATCATGGCCATGCTTGACCCTCCACCTTTGGGGTCGCCAACCATTCCGCCCGGAGACTTCACAGGCAGGTCGTCGGCCAGCCCGTACGGTTGCTGTTCGGCGACATAGAGCACGTGGATGGTTGCGCCATACGTCTCTGCCAGGGTGCGGCAGTGCTCAAGCACGGCGTCGGCTCCGGTGCTTCCATCAGTGGGATATAAGATGTTTTTATACATACTGCACCTCGCGGCAGGTTGGGGAAAAGTGAGTCTTCGTGCGTCATGCTAAAATACGCATTAGGGCGCCAAATTACTCCTGAGTTAGCAGACTTTTTCCTGCTTTCATGACAAACACCCTGGCAATGAAAATTTGCAACTGCAGGCCGGGCATGACGTGTGGTCTATTTGGTGATCAACGCTGCGTGCGTTGTTCTGCGGTGTGATACCCTGCTGCGTTATCTGAAAATTGCCAGTTAACATGCCAAAGGCTACATGGAAGTACGCGCAATTGGATTGGGTCCGAACTGCGTGTTATCAAGATAATGAATTGACGGGCAGCTCGATACTGATTTCCATCAATGTGTTGAGGCTGGTGCTTCACGTTTTTGGAAAATGAAACGTAAGGGATTATCGAAATCAGTCTGCACATGTACTTGGAGGAGTTATGATCAGCACTACGATTTTTCCGGGCAGGTATATCCAGGGTCGGAATGCGCTGGAACGTTTGGGAAACGCGGCCGCAACCTTCGGTGAGGAGGTGTTCGTCATCTGCGATCCATTCGTCTACGAGAACCTCCGCGACGACGTATCTGCTGCGCTGGAGGGAGAGGTGACGTCCAACCTCGTTACCTTCGGTGGCGAGTCCTCCGACGAGGAAGTTGAGCGATTACAGGGGGAGGCTGGAGGCAGCGACACGGTGATAGGTGTTGGCGGCGGCAAGGCGCTCGACACCGCCAAGGCAGTAGCGCATGCGCTCAAAAGTCCCGTTATAATCGTTCCCACGATTGCCTCCACTGATGCGCCCTGCAGTGCGCTATCGGTGATTTACACACCGGAAGGGGCCTTCAAGCGCTATCTGCTTCTTCCGAAAAACCCTGACGTGGTGCTTGTTGATACGTCCATTATTGCGCAGGCGCCGGTGCGCTTTCTTGTGGCAGGTATTGGAGACGCCCTTTCCACATGGTTTGAGGCGAGTGCCTGCCGGCAAAGCTATGGCGGCAATATGACAGGTGACGTGGGATCGGCTACGGCCTATCAGCTGGCTCATTTTTGCTACGAGACGATTCTGGAATACGGTCTGGCCGCCCGGGTGGCGTGCGAAGCGAATGTTGTGACGCCCGCCCTTGAGCATGTGGTGGAGGCGAACACGCTCCTCAGCGGTCTCGGGTTTGAGAGTGGGGGACTGGCCTCGTGTCATGCTATCCACAACGGCCTCACACAGCTCCATGCCACACACGACTACTGGCACGGCGAGAAGGTGACTATCGGCGTGCTGGCCTCGCTATTTCTCACAGATAAGCCTATCGATCTTGTTGACGAAGTGTACGGTTTCTGCGAGGACGTTGGCCTGCCTACAACGCTGGCAGACATTGGCCTGAAGGACGTAAGCGACGAGGACCTGATGACGGTTGCGAAAGCGTCCTGTGCCGAGGAGGAGACCATCCACAACGAGCCCATGCCGGTAACGCCCGAGTCGGTTTTTGCAGCGCTGCGGGCGGCTGATGCGGAGGGGCGACGGCGCCAGGCAATGGAGTAGCGCCGGCCCATTCGTTTATACCAACCGGTGTTTTCTTTGCAGAGATGCACATTATTTCGTCGACTGCACGTGGCACTGTTCAGGTGCAAGAGCTATATTGCCTGTACTCTAAGCTGATCTCTTGCCTCCTGTGCCATGTTTCGATCCCTCTTGAGTGTCCTTTTCGCCTGTGTGCTTCTCGGGGGTTGCGCGGCTGACGAGCCTGAAGGGGTGCTCGCTGCGGACTTCCCCGTGCTTGATCTTCAGGAGGTGGAGCGCTTTTTGGAGCCGACATTCGGCGCCATCTCGGGGATGGCCCTCGCGGAGGACGGTCGCCTCTTTGTGTCTGACAGCCAGTCGCTCGAGATTTCTGTTTTCTCTGAAGATGGGGAGCTGGTGCACACTATTGGCGAGGAGGGGCAGGGCCCCGGGGAATTTCTAAGTCTGTCGGATATTCGGATTATTGAAGACGCTCTGTACGCGCACGATATCCGAGCACGACGCACCACCCGATGGGCGCTGAATGCGCTTGACCAGCCCGAGGTGGTCCCGCGGCCGGAGGGTTCGTCCCACAAGCTGATTGGGCAGCATGACGGTCATTCGTTGTGGGCAGAGAATCCGATCACGACCATCAGAAGCGTATCCGAAGCGGATAAACAGGACCGAGGGAGTGTGAGTCGCCTGAAGGAAAGCAGTGGAGAGTCGGACTCGTTGATGGCTATACCGGGGACGGAGATGTTTATCTTGATGACCGGTGACGGCGTCGCTTTTCACTCGCTCGACTACTATCGTGAGACCTGGTTCGATTTCCGCGATGCTGTGTTATACAAGCACTGGTCGGGTGACGCGCGCGTGACGCTATTCAACATGGAGATGGAGCCGGTCGATAGCGTGGCGGTCGATTTTGGTGGCGAGCCGCTTACCTCCAGGCAACGCGACGAACTGGCCAATCAGGAGTGGCCACAGGAACAGACGCGCAGCACCTACCAGCAGGTACTGCGCGAGCGCATCCCGGATCGCTGGCCGGCGACCAGGCATTTCTTCGTCGACGAGAACGGGCGTATCTGGATGGGGCTGAACCTGCGCTCGGAGGAGCAGACGCGGTGGGTCGTGTTTGACGAGGCGCACGATCCGCTTGGCCGGGTTGACCTCCCGTCGGATGTGCGGCTACTTGCAGCGAAGGGCGACCGCGTATATGGCTGGCTGAATGATGACGAGGCCGGCGGTCCCGTACCAGTGCACTTTGCGCTTCAGGGGGCGGTCCGCTGAGTCGAATAGTCGTCGAGTTTGGGCTCCCGAGGAGTGAGGGTGTATCAACCGCTCGCCGCTTTACGCGAACCGGGCAACGTATCGGTGTCACTATTAGCGTTTGATGTGCCTGGCTTTATCGAGCAGGGGTGCGCTGGGAGTTTACCTCTGTTGATCTGGAGATCCAGCCGATAGGTTACAGAACATACCATGCCGCCAGCGCGGTGAGCGCAAGCGTGAATAGGGTGATCAGTATTACTGCATTGCGAACCTTCTTGTGAAGCATGGAGGCGTGAGATTATATGAGACCAAAGCGCTCGGGAATGATGCGTCGCCAATCCACTCCCATGGCGCGAAGCGATTCTTCCGTGGTGTCCATGAGGGGCGCCGGGCCGCAGGAATAATAAGAGAAATTGTTCTTGTCGGGTGGAAGGAACTTCGCTATATGCTCCTGCTCAAGCAGACCAACCTCGTAGTCGAACGCAACGTCGCTGGCAGGTTCTTCTTCCAGGAAATGAATGATGCGCAGGTTCAGGTCTTCCTGTAGCTCCTCAAGCTCATCCAGGAAAATAATCCTGCTTACGCTCGGGTTACAGTACACAAGCTTGACGAATCGAGTATCGTTGCGGCTGCGCATAGTGCGTAGGATACTCATAACCGGCACAATTCCACTCCCTCCCACGATAAAGTAAAAGCCTTTGCTGTCTTCCGTCAGGGTGAACGCTCCATACGGGCCATCTACCCAGGCTTTGGTCCCTGGCTCAAGGTCCTTCCACGAGGCTGTGAAGTCGCCCACAACCCTGGCCGTGAAGCGTAGGGTGGAGGCCCCTTCAGCCGACGCGATCGAAAACGGATTCTGCTGTAGTTGAAACGGTGTGTCGCCGATTGTAATCCACGCGAACTGCCCGGCCCTGAACGCCAAGCCCTCGTGGCCATCAGGTTCAAGCTCAATCGTCCAGGCGTCGCCCTGCTCCTCCTGCACCGAGTGCACGCGATACGGTTGTTTAAGCATCCGGAGCGGCCGGACGAAGCGCACCTCCACGAGCAGTCCAATTGCGATGAGTATCGCGCCTGCCCAGACTCCCTGCTTCCAGAGCGTATCGAGGTAGTTGGATACTTGGAGCCCGTGAACCATGCCGATGAATACAATAAGTACGGCCAGGCCAGAATGGGCGAGCCGCCATTGCTCGTAGGTCAGCCACCGTGGAAGCCCTCGCACGCTGATGAGAATGATCAGGAGCATCGCCCCGGTAACGCCAAGCAGCGCCATCGCCCGGAAGAAATTCACCGTGGGGTCGAAAAAGCGCAGGAAGGTCGGATCTGACCAGATGAGCAATGCGGGGTGGGCAAGCACCAGCACCACGCCCGCCACCCCGGCATAACGATGGAAGTTGAGAAGCATGTCAGTGCCGAAGCTTGGGGCCACAGACTTGAACCGCCCGGTGGTAATAAACTGGCTGATGAAAAACGCCATGCCTACGAAGCCGAGGCCGGTAGCGAACTCAGTCAGGAAGCCGCGGCTTTCGGGCGGGGGATCCAGCACGAAGAGGGCCAGCAGCACCAGGTGCAGCAGGAAAAAGACTGACAGCCACAAGATTCCGCCGCGAAGAGAATACTGCATAGTTTGTGTGGGATACGTGTAGGTGCCTGGGTGGCCCGGAATTTCTGTTCGCACCTCAGTGCGGATAGGTCGACGCCGATGCTGGCATGGTCCGTCAATCGGCTGCGTCAGGCTCTATCTGCGAAGTGAACGACGCGTCGTCAGATGGCGCCTCGTCGCTCGCAGGCTCAATGAGCTGGATGGGGAAGGGCTTGGTGACCTCCCCGGTGTACAGCGTGCGATGCGGGAAGGGAATCTCAATGCCGGCTGCGTCGAAGGCCTCTTTGATCTCGGTGGGCAGCGTGGTGCGCAGCTCAAGGAAGTTGTCCGAGCGTGTCCACGCGGAGAGCTGAAAGCCCAGGGCGGAGTCTTGAAAGCCCTGAAAGATGATCAGCGGACGCGGTTCTTCGAGGCAAAGCGGGTTGGCATCGGCTACCGCGAGCAGTACCTTGCGCACGGCGCGCATATCCTCTTTGTAGGCCACGCCCACCTGCAGATCGAGCCGCCGGATGGGGAAGCGCCGCAGGTTAGTGATCTCTGACTTGATCATCGTCTCATTTGGCAGGCGCACGAACAGGTTGTCGAACGTGCGGA
>SLED01000027.1 GCA_007124945.1 Salinibacteraceae bacterium
CTTGAACGAAAGCAGCAGTGGGACGGGCGGCTACAGTCATTCGCTGTGGAAGCCTACAACAGGTTTACGATATCAAACGAAGACGGTATTGTATCCATTCTGGAGACGCTGACGGATGCCTACTGGGATGCTGAACGGGGGATGCGCGAGGTTCGCCAGGATCAAGCCCAGACGGCCAACCTATCGGATGACGTGCCTCTTCCAGCAGCGCTCTTTGTTGTGAACCTTTATGGAGACAACATTTCGTTATCCGGCCACGAGATGCGGGGCGTAACGCATCCAAAGGCGCTTGATCGCTACCGCTTCTCTATCGCCGATACACGTATTGAGGGCGACCAGGTATACCACGACATCGACGTGCAGCCGAGAAATCGATATCTCAGCGGGTTCGAAGGTCAGGTAACAGTGCTCGCAGGGGAGTACGTCCTTACGGAAGCCGTGTTGACTCCAGGTGAATCGTTCCTCTTTCCTCCCCCGGTTCGGGACGTAGATATTACGTACCGGCAGCGTTTTGCACCCTTTGGTGACGGCTACTGGCTACCGGTGAGCTTCGAAGCCGATGCGTCGATAGACATCGCGATGGGACGATTACTTCGCTTCCCGCACCTCAAGCTGCAGCAACGCTCCTCACTCGCCGGCTACGAAATCAACGTGCCGGTGCCTGACTCCCTTTTTAAGAACGAGCAGATTGTGACGGACTCACCCGAGTCGGATATCCAGCAGGACCGAGCGGTCGTAGCCGAGCAACGGCGTATACCGCTCACCACGGATGAAGAAAGAGCCTTCGCAACGATTGACACCACGGACACCATCGAGCGAGCCTTCAAGCCTCGCGGATGGCTTGCTCCGCTGATATCGGAGCCCGTACAGCTGGGAGGGGCTGCCACACCCTCGGTTGGTGCCGGCGGGCTGTCGTTTCGTCCCATTCTGGAAGCCAACAGAGTAGAATCGCTGCGCGCAGGCATGAACCTCTCGCTTTCACCAACCTCCTGGCTCAGCCTTACTGGAGACGGGGCCTACAGCACCCAACTGCCCGATGGCAAGCGGTGGAGCTTCGGAGCCAGCGGTTCGGTAGACCTGCCCACGCCCGGGGGTACCACGCTTTTCGGTAGCTTCTCCGAGCGCGTTCGACCACAGGCATCCGGCACCGTGTACAGTTCGATGGAGAACTCCGCTGCGTTCCTGCTTTCCCGACCCGACTACCTCGACCACTATCGATCGCGTGTTTGGCGTGGCGGCCTTGAACACGAGCTTTCCGAATTTCCACTGTCTGCCTCGCTCAGCGTCGGCTCCGAAACGTCCCAGTCACTGGATGTCGCCTCCTCCCTGCCCTCGTGGATTGACGCAGAGGGAGCCCGGCCTAATCCTTCCGTGCGCGAAGGCACCATCCGTTCGGTTACGGGCGAGCTCACTCTGGGCGAATCGGGCACATCAGCGAGGGGACTAACGGGGGAGCGGTCGTTAAGGCTACGCATTGAACATGCTCCGAGCGACCTCCTCGCCAGCGATGTGTCGTTTACACGCTACCGGGCTGATGCTCGCTATCGTATCCCCACGCTGTTGCAACGACGTCTGCTGCCGAACACACTTGACGTGGGCTTTTCAGCCGCCACCTATAGCGGGGACTTACCTGCTCAGCGACAGGGACTAATCGATGTATCAAGGCGGCTGTACAGCCCATTTGGCACGCTTAGAACGCAAAGCGACACTCCTTACATCGGCGCGCAGCACGCTGCCTTTTTCTGGGAGCACAACTTCCGCACGCTTCCTTTTGAGCTTGTCGGCTGGCGCAGCGCGGCAAAGCGCGGCTATAACATCGTACTCTTTGGAGGGCACGCTCAAAGCTGGGCCGGGCGTGGTACTCCGTTTGCCAACGACTCGGCTGCTTCCCTACGGATATCTGACGGCATGCACCATGAGCTGGGGATCTCCTTCAGCGGCATCTTGTCGATTCTTCGAGCCGACGTGGCCGTCCGACTGGACGAACCCGGATTCGGTATCAGCCTGGGCTTCGGACGCCTCTTCTGATCAGATGGACTCAAAAGACGAAAGGCCGGATTTCTACAAGCAACCGGCCCTTCATCCAGAACTATGCGCTGTTCACCTTCAGGATTACACAGTCTCCCCAACGTCCTCCAGGCGATGCCCCTGTAGTCCCATGGCTTCGTACGTCGCCCCATGAAAGGCAGGGTTCTGCTCGGTGACTTCCAGCATGATGGCCTTCGGGCCGGAGAACTCGAACTCCAGCCCCAGGTGTGCGGCCACCTTCGGGAGGATTTCCCATCCAGGCAGGCAATCGACCTGATGGGATTCATTGTGCCAGCGATCAAAGGGCGTTCCATGCATATCAGTGCGCGACTTGCCGGTCGCCATCATCAGCGTGCGGTTTACTTCCTTTATCACCTTTGCAGGTCGCACGCGCTGGGCACGCCCTTCTTCGTTTACGTACGTGCCTATCGTTTCTACCACCATCGCCGCCGGCAACGCCACATCGGTGGCGGCCAGCGTCTTGTTTGTAGTGTTGTAATAATGCATGACCACCACGACGTCTTCGAGCTCCTCAGCGGTGAAGAGCCCGGACGCTACCGGATCGTCCTCGAGCACGTACAGCACCTTAATCTCTCCGGAGCGGACCCTTGAGCGGAGCACTTCCGCATCTACCGGATGAATACCCAGCCGCTCACACCCCTGCGCGTTTGGTGTACGGTCATCGGTGCGGAGCCAGTCGTCGCCGTGGCCGGGCTCAACATGTGGGATATATTTCGGCGCTTCAGCACCAACGTGTTCTGCGATACGAGAAAGTAAATAGTTATCTTCTACCGTAGCGTGGGCCGATCCAAGAAAGAACACCGCATCACTCGACACCGACGACAGCGCGTTTGATGCTGCATCCGTGGCCCGATCCCACGACACGGGCGTAAGCTCGTCATCGACGCGGATTTCGGGCCCGTGCTCCGGGCGCTCGTCGTTAAAGCGCTCGTAGGCCCAACCTACCCGCTCTTCGTCTGGCAGCCAGTACTCATTCACCTCGATATTCTGGCGGGGCACGACCTCCATGATGAGGTTGTCCCGAACCATGTAATAGCAATTCGATCCCTTCGCATTTATCGTCGTGATGGACGGCGTGCGGCTCATCTCCCAGGCACGCGCCTTAAACCGGCTTTCAGTGGACGTGAGCGCACCCACCGGGCAGATGTCGATTGTGTTCATCGAATACGCGTCATCAAACGTCTCGCCAGGGCCCGTGATCGGGTAATTCTTGACGCCGCGCTGGTTGATGGTGAGCTGGCAGCTGCCCGACACTTCATCGGTAAAGCGGGTGCACCGCGTACAGTTGATGCAGCGCTCGGCATCAAGCATGACGCGCGGCCCGAGCTTTACACGCTTGGGCTTATGAACCTTCCTGAATTCAAACCGCGATCCTTCCGAGCCATACTTGTACGACTGGATCTGCAGGGGGCATTTCCCGGCCTGATCACAGATCGGGCAGTCGAGTGGGTGGTTGATGAGCAGAAACTCCATCGTATCCCGCTGCCCACGCTTTGCCTTCTCGCTGGTGCGATGAGTCTTCACCACCATACCATCGGAGACTTGGACCGTGCAGCTCGTCTGCAGCTTCGGTAACCACTGAATTTCAGGATCACCGTTGGCGTCGGTCTTTATCTCGCCCGTCTCCCGATCTCGTAATGGCGTACCGACCTCCACCATGCACTGGCGGCAGTTGGCCGGCGCACTCATGGCCGGGTGATAACAGAAATGGGGCAGCTCAACGCCTTGGTTCAGGCATTCTTGAAGGAGAGGTTTGTCACCGCTCACTTCAATAGTCTGGCCGTCTATCGTGATGGTAGGCATGGGAAAAAAGGGAATCTCACTTCAAAAACTTTATCAGGCGCGGGCCTTCTCCACAAGAACGGAGGAGGCATCAACTTCCAGGCGTGGCGGTGCGTCGGCGTCGGCTTCTTCATCGGGCTCTCCAAACTTCAGCATACCGGAGACCACGACACGCTGGCCCGATAGATAGTTCGGTACAGTAAACTTGTACTCGCCATCCTCGTCGCGCAACACGTCGATGCGCACTTCGCGCTCCGTGCCGGTATCCAGCGTGAGCCAGCATCCGCGATGCTGACAAACCTCACGCACAGTGCCCTCCAGCTTCACCGTCTCACCCACATACAATTCCTCCTCGGCCAGTACAGCTTCCACGGGCAACGCTCCCTCAGCCGTAGCCTCCGCGCCATACTGATCGTAGAGAGCCTGGGTGTCAACATCCTGTGGGGCTTCACTGCTGCAGGCAAAAAGAAAGGCCGTGGCAACAAGTGCGACTAAAATAGAAAGGCGATTCATATTGAAATAATCTGTTTAAGCGGTCATAGCAACGCCGCCTGTATCGAAGACGGCTGGTTTGCACTTGGCTTCAAAATCCTCACGGAAGCGCTCAATGGTATATCGCACCGGCCAGGCTGCGGCGTCGGCGAAGGCGCAAATGGTGCGGCCTTCCATCTGGTCACACAGATCGATTAGCAGGTCAAGGTCCCGCAGGTTACCCTCGCCCTCATCAATGCGGGTAACGATAGCCTCCAGCCAGCCGGTACCCTCGCGGCATGGTGTGCACTGCCCGCAGCTTTCATGCTGGTAAAAGTGGTTCACGCGACGAAGCCATGTCACCATGTCGGTATCTTCGTTTAGCACGAGCATTCCGGCCGTGCCCAGCATTGAGCCGGCCTCACGCAACGAGTCGGCATCCATCGTCACCCCGTCGATCATGTCGGCGCGCAAGGGCGGTACGGAGCTCCCTCCAGGGATCACCGCTTTCAGCTTCTTGCCATCCCGCATTCCGCCGCACACCTTCTCAATGAGGTCGGAAATCAGCATTCCCGTCGGGTACTCGTAACATCCCGGCCGGTTGACGTGGCCGGAAATCCCGTAGATGGTGGACCCGGGATGGGTAGGGGCACCTATGTCGCTAAACCAGTCCGCACCATGCCGCATAACCAGGGTCACATGCGAGAGCGTCTCGACGTTGTTAATGGTTGTGGGATTTCCCCAGAGACCCTTTTGCGCCGGGAAAGGCGGCTTGATGCGCGGGTAGCCACGCTTGCCCTCGAGACTGTCCATTAGGCTTGTCTCTTCCCCACAGATGTACGCCCCAGCTCCTTTGTGCAGAATGATCTCGGTCGAGAAGTCGCTTCCGAAGATATTCTCCCCGACATAGCCCTTCTCGTAGATTTTGTCCAGCTCACGCTGCATGTGATCGATCCAGTCGACGTACTCGCCGCGGACGTACACGTAGCAGGCGTCGAGCTGCATGGCATAGTTAGCGATCAGGATACCCTCGAACATGAGGTGCGGGTTGTACTCCATGATCTGCCGGTCCTTGTACGTACCGGGCTCGCTTTCATCGGCATTGCACGCCAGGTACCGAGGGCGGTCGTCTTTCGGCGGCATGAAGCTCCATTTGAGGCCCGCATTGAACGCGGCCCCTCCGCGGCCACGAATGTTGGCCTGCTTCACCTCGTCAATTACCTCTCCGGGCTCCCACTCTCGGAGCACCTTCTGGATCGCCTGGTAGCCGTCGTATTCCTTCTCATAGACGTCCAGGCGGTGAAGATCGCGGATGGGCGGCAGCAATACGCGTTCGAAATTTTGCCAGTCGCCGGCTTTGCTCTGTCCGTTGGTTGCTTCCATGAAGCCTTTGCCTTCGTGTGCGAAAGGGTGGTGATGCGCCGCGGGCTAAATCCAGCGCTTGGTTTCGGGAGGAGTCTGATAGGTATCGGTGTGCTCTACATCAGACCTACGGTTGCCCTCCATCTCGTCTTCGTCCTGCGGCAGCGTTACCGAGGTAAACGGCGGCATCTTGTCGTTTCGTAGATCCTCAATGAGCTGATCCAGCTTCTCCTCCGTGAGATTGTGAACGTAGGGCCCGTTGGTCACCTGTAGCATCGGGGCCGTGCCGCACGAGCCCAGGCACTCTACCTCCTGAATGGTGAACCGGCCATCCTCTGTCGTCTCCCCAGCATGTATACCGAGTTTCTCCTCAAGATAGTCCAGCACATCATACGAGCCACACGCCTGACACGAAAAGGAGCAGCAAACGTCCAGCACGTAGGTACCTTTCTTCTCCTTGTAGTACTGGGTGTAGAAGGTGGCGGCACCGAATACGTGAGCGTAGGGAAGGTCCAGTGCATCTGCCACAAGCTGCATCACCTCTGGGGGCAGAAAACCAAACTTCTGCTGGGCCATCCAGAGTGCAGGCATGACGGCTGAGCGGTTGGTCGGATATTTTTCCTTGTACCGCTCAATCTGCTCCAGCTCTTCCTCGGTAAAGAAAAGCTCATCTTCCGGTATCTGAGGCTCCGGATCCATATCCGGCAGCGGCACTACCGGCTTTTTGATATTGAACTCGGACATTACGTGAGATCAGCGTTGAAAAAGTTTGAGAAGTGCGGCAGGTACTTACTTATCGGCCTCGCCCATTACCGGATCGACTGAGCCGATGAGCACCACCACGTCGGCTACGGATTCGCCCTCCATCATGTACTCCAGCGCCTGCAGGTTGCTGAAGGACGGCGAGTTGATGTGGACGCGGCTGGGTCGCCCTGTACCGTCGGACTCAAGATAAAAGCCGAGCTCCCCTTTCGGCGCCTCGATGGCGTGATATGCCCGGGCTCCCTTCGGCGGTGTAACACCGGTATCTGTGTACATAAAGTCGTGAATCATCCCTTCCATGGAGTAATAGACCTCTTCCTTGGAGGGATAGGCCGCTTTGGCATCATCGGCGCGGATCTTACCTTCGGGGAGGCGCTCCAGGCACTGCTTGATAATCTTGATGCTTTCGAGCATCTCTTCCATCCGTACGTGGTACCGGGCGAGGCAGTCGCCTTCGGTACGGATGGGAATGTTGAAATCGACGTCGTCGTACTTGAGGTATGGCTCGAAGCGGCGCACATCATACGGTACGCCGGAGCCCCGCAGGTTGGATCCGGTGAGCCCGAGCTCCTTCGCCTCTTCCGCTGTGATGGTGCCAATATCCAGGTTTCGATCAATCCAGATCCGGTTGCGGTTGAGCAGGTCCCTCCATCCCTGGATCACATCCGGATACCGATCTACGAAATCCTTCAGCATTGCGATGGACGACGGAGAAAGGTCAGAGGCGATGCCGCCGATGCGGCTGTGGGATACGGTGAAACGAGCGCCGGCTACTTCATCGAAAATCTTATAGATGTCCTCGCGCCCCTGGAATGTCCAGAGGAAAACGGACACCGCCCCGGCATCCATCAGCCCAACGCCAAGCCAGAGCATGTGGGAGGAAATGCGCGCGAGCTCGCACATCATAGTGCGGATCCATTGCGCGCGCTCCGGCACCTCGATGCCGGCAAGTTTCTCCACAGCCAGGCACCACGCCACATTGTTGGAATAGGGCGAGAGGTAGTCCATGCGATCGGTGTACGGCATGAACTCCTGGTACGTCTTCGACTCGGCCAGCTTCTCAATGCCGCGATGCAGGTAGCCGATATCGAGCACAGCCCGTTCGACGAGCTCACCATCCATCTGAACCACGCAGCGAAGGACTCCGTGCGTGGCCGGGTGCTGCGGCCCCATATTGAGGATCATCTCGTTGCCGAGCGGATCCCGTATGTCTACCCGGGGCTCGCCGTCACCTTCGTGCAGCTCCTGCTCGAGCCACGCGTGTTTGCTTTCCAGACGTTTGTAGAGGGCTTCGTTATGGCGTGGCCAAAAGCGAAACTGCTGGCCAAGGTCGGCGCCGACAAAGCTTGGAGCGATGCTCATAAAACTTCAGAATCAGATAGGATTGCGTTAGCCGAGCTGCTCAAAATCCGAGCGGGGCTCGTCGTAGCTCTTGCGGGGCTTGCTGCCGTGGGCTGCCGCGAAGGGGTCCATGGTGAGTTCCCCTTCGGGCGTCTGCGGTGGCAGCGGTAAGGATCCCGGCACGCCCAGCAACGGAAATTCTTTGCGCTGCGGATAGTACTCGAAGTCTTCGGGCATGAACATGCGGCGCATGTCGGGGTGGCCGTCGAAGCGAATACCGAGCATATCGTACACTTCGCGCTCGTTCCATCCAGCCCCCATGAATACGCCTGTAAGCGTGGGCGCAGACAGGTCATCCTCGTCCACGCGAATACGGAGTCGCACCCGCTTGCCTCGTTCCACATTGACGAGATTGTACAGTACTTCGAACCGCTCTTCCTCCGTGAACCGATCCACACCGGCCAGGTCCACGAGGTAATCGAAGCCCTCCTCTTCCTTCAGAAAGCGACAGATGTCTACGATGCGATCTTTCGCAACGATCGCTTCGTGTTCCCCGGCATACGCCCTCTTCTCCAGTATGTCTTCTCCAAACTCCTCCTCCAGCGTCGCCAGGATATCCTCTACAAGCGTGCTACTCTTCGCATGCGGATTGTCCGTGTCAGGCCCGGGCGGGTCGACCGGGGTAAAATAGAATTTCAGGCTCTCATCCTCTCGATGAGCGGCTGTTTTCTGAGCCACGTTTTTCTGATCGTCGCGCATAAATGTGCTCAGGTGGGATAATAGAGATTACTAAAAGGGGTGGAGGCGCCTACTCTTTCTCTTGCAGGTAGAGCCTGTCGGGCGAGATGGCATCTTTTCCATCACTCGTCAGGACGTCAGGGCGATTGGGAAGCGCAGTAACCGCATCCTCGCCCACGGAGTAATCCATTTCGAGTGTGTAATCGTTCCGAATCTTCTCCTGGATATCGAGTAGCGCGTGCGAGATAGCCTCCGGGCGAGGGGGACAACCCGGGACGTAGACGTCAACGGGCAAAAAGTTGTCGATGCCCTGCACTACGCCATAGCACCGGTGCATACCTCCGGTGGATGCGCACGCGCCGATGGCCACGCACCACTTCGGATCGGGCATCTGATCCCACACGCGGCGCACGGCATGGGCCATCTTGTAGGAGCACCAGCCGGCCACAAGCATCAGATCGGCCTGGCGAGGCGAGAACCGCATAGCCTCACTACCATAGCGAGCGGAGTCGTATTTCGGCCCGGCAAACGCCATCATCTCGATCGCGCAGCAGGCAAGGCCGAGTGGCATAGGCATCAAGGAGTTTGAACGGGCCCAGTTCATCACGGCATCCACCCGCGTTGTAAAAAAGCCCTGATTGGCGTTCATAACGTCATCTAAAAGCGATAATTAAACTGACGAGCCCGCAACGGAACTACGGGTGATTGTTGACTGCAAGCCGCAAGCGACTGTTTCCCGAAGATTTGTACCTACAATGCAATTTCGCTCCCGGCAGAGCCCTCCTCA
>SLED01000312.1 GCA_007124945.1 Salinibacteraceae bacterium
AGCGCATCACAATTCGCCTGGACGAGGGCGTGATTGACTATTTTAAGCGCGAGGGGAAGGGTTATCAGACCCGTATCAACGAGGTGCTAAAGACCTATGTGTTCAGCCAGAAGCTGAAGGAAGATCGGGACGATTCCCCGGAGTGAAGGCAGTTAGGTTGACGTTGCGACGAGACGTGATCTTTGTATGCAACCTCACTCGGGATGACGAGGACGGGAAGGGCGATTCGAATCCTCGACTCCTTGTTTTTTTTGAGGAAAGAATGCCGTCATCTTCCCATTTAGTCCTACGCGGCGTGAGTCCGGCGTATCGGCGGCTGAGACGACCCGCCGGGTCGTCTCTACGGGTTGGTGGTGTTATGCGTCGTTGCCTTGTGCTCGCGCTTCGGGTATGAGAACCCTTACACTGCCATACTTACACACGCAGGTTCTCACACTTCCCAACTTAGTTTACGCACCTTCTCGTTGCAGCCGCCGGTGCTCGTGTTCCAGCCATTCGAGCTTATACTCCGACAGCGTTAGGGTTATGCGGTTGGCAAGAGAGCGGGCCCTTGAGCGCGCTTCTTTCGGAATCCGGAGCTGCACGCAGCCCTTGGAGTGAGGAATACGCCGGGCAGCGTAAAGCGACCGCATGCGTAATGAGATCCGCGGCGATCGCCAGAGACGGTTTTCGAACTGCACATCGTCCACCTCCTGAAGATTCAGGCGTACCTCGCGGACGGACGAGCAGAGACAGTGGGTCAGATCTTTCACCCGGTACTCCAGCACCAGAGCATCGTTTTCCAGCCATGTGAGGCCCTCGGCTTCGGCGAGGCCAGCGTACAAATGTTTAATCGAAAACGGGACAGCAGACATAGCATTGAGCGTGGGTAAGCGGAAAGATCACGTGTTTGGAAGAGATTTAGGCTCGCCGGTGTACGGTCCAAAAAGTTGCTCCAGCGCCCGGCGCCGATAGTCGAAAATGCGCTTGAGACGGTTTTTTACCGTTGCCTTATGCACGAGGGTACCGAGCGGCCCGAGGGGCAAGGCATAATGCACCAGGTCCACGACCTCCACGCCTCCTTCAATCGGGAAGAAATGGTGTGCATGGTGCCAGAATTTGTACGGCCCGAAGCGCTGTTCGTCGACGAACCGGTGCGGAGCGTCAACATGCGTTATCTCGGTAATCCATTGTACCGGTATCGGGCCCACCGGGCGGATTGTATATTGGAGGATCGTTCCTTCCCAAATAGTATCAGGTGGCGGCGCCGTAAGCGTGAAGTCGAGCCAGTTCGGGGTTATCGTGGAAAGATTGTTCGGGTCGGAGAAAAAGTCCCACGCCCTCTCCCGGGAAATGGGCAAGCGCTGAAGCCGATGCAGGCGATGTATCGTCATGTACATTTTTCGCGTGAGAGGAGTGACCCGATTTCCTACCCGAGCGTTAGCTTACGCAATGTATCTGTTGAGCACCATTCAATCAATTCCTTTATCCCACAGATCGTATAGCCATGAAAAGTAGCTTCTTTCTTCAAAAGCAGGGCATCATCTCGCTGGTTGTAGCATTTATTGTTCTTTCTGCGCCCGCTGCCGTCGCGCAGTCAGCCAGTGATGTGCTGCAGGGTCTTGTGGATGCACATGAGTCCCGGATCGCCTCCATCAATGACTTTACCGTGACGAGCGAGGTGGGCGGTTCGATGGCGCCGTTCGATCGGATGATTACGTACTACGAGCGCGTTGATGAGGATGGACTGTCCCATTTTTCAGCTCGCACCCGGATGGAAGGAGGCATGGCCGACATCTTTCAGGGAGATGTGCCATCGCCCATGCAGAACGATCCCTTCCTTCTCAACTCTCTCCTTGTAGAATACTTTGGTGATACGGCAACGCACCAGGGCACGGAGACGGTGGACGGGCATGAGACCCACGTAATCCACATCGAGAATATGACTGAGTTGACGCGCGATCTTGCGGAAATGCAGGAAGGCAGCTACGACGAAAGCACAGAGATTCGTGATGTCAGGTTTTACATCGACACGGAGATGAATGTAGTCCGCCGGATTACGGCCAAGATGTCGGGCGAGTTTGACACGGCGGGCACCGGAGCCGCGGAGCGTCGCACGGCTGACATGACGTTCGTTCTGGAGGATTATCGAGAGGTAGATGGCCTGCCGTATCCGTTCTTTATGCGGATGGAGCTCTCCGGCATCATGTCCGATCAGGAGCTGGCGCAGCTTGAGCAGGAGCTGGAGCAGATGAAGGCCCAGCTCGATCAGATGCCCCCCGCCCAGCGTGAGCAGATTGAGCAGATGATGGGAGGAATGGAAGGAATGCTTAGCGGCTCGATCGATTTTGAGGCACGCGCCCAGGACGTAGCCGTCAATGCCGGTCCTCCCGAGGGCATGTAGCAGGTTTTTGGCCTACGGAATAAAAATTGCCTCCTACATTTGTTAGAATGAATAGATGGCATCGTTCTTTCCATAGCAATCTAACCTGAATACTTATGTGTACGTCATGTAGATTTTTGAGCACACTCACGGGCGTGGCTGTGCTAACCATTTTTTTCGTGCTGTCGGGGTGTGCGACTACCGGGGGGGACAATGTCACAAGCTCGTATGAAGAGCAGCGAGACCGGACCGTCTATGAAACGCAACCGGTTCGTATCACCAAGCGTGGGAGCGGGCTCGGCATGTCAGGCCAACAGGTGATTTACGTTAAGGCGCGTGCCGACTGCCAGGGCGCGTCGTGTGAGCCGGATGCTGTTAATCTTATTTTGGCAAGTGGTACACGAAACGTCAGCTGGATTAATTATGACGATGTCCACGTTCGTGCAGATGAGTGGTCCCAAACGTTTCATAACGTGTCCAGGCGAGAGGATCCCGAGCTTGTTGGCGTAGGTGAATTCCTTCGGTTAACCATTGGGCTCGACGATTATCGATCAATGCTCCGTACGCAGTCACTGAACATCCAGGTTGGTGGGACGGACATAAACCTGTCGTTCAACCAGCTCGAGCGTTTTCGTGAACTCGCCGCTGTTGCAACCGGTGAGCATGAAGAGATCAGAGGTTAATGCGGGTGCAGGAACGCAACGCCGCAAAGAGGCGGATCTAAATCACACGGGATGTTTTTAAAGACCTTGTGAGGTTACCGGCTCGTGGATATAGAGGAGGCAGGCCATGCGCGTGATTGGAAGCGTCGTTTGCGCGGTTATCTTCCTTATGGGAGGACTGATCACCCTGCAGGGATGTGCGACTTCGTCGGAGGGTGTTGAGACCCTGTACGACGATGATTACGGTGTGTCGATGTTTAAGGCGCAGCCCGTTCGGATCGTGCGCCAGACCGGTGGGCTCGGATCGGTGGGGCGCCAGGTTATCTACATCCACGCCCTGGCGCAGTGTCCTGGTGCCGAGTGTACGCCCGAGGTTGTTCACCTGCGTTTTATTCCCGGAGCTACAGGATCACGTAACCTCGTCTGGTTGGATTATGATGACGTGGAGTTTCGGGCTGACGAGTGGGAATACACCTTCCAGGGTGTCTCGAAGCGAACGGATCATCACCTGGCCAGCCACGGTGAGCTATTGAGGGTGTCCCTTCCACTGGACGATTTCCGAAAAATGTTGCGTACGCGATCGCTCACGATTCAGATTGGCAACACCATGCTCGGGCTCTCATTCGATCAGCTCGAGAGTTTTCGGGAGCTGGCAGTTGCTCTGATGGACGAGAAGAATGACGAGGAAGAGCTTCTTTAGGTTAGGGAGCGTCTACAGGTACCGTTTGAGGTACTTGACAACCGCGCCCACATCGGGTAACCGATAAGCAGCGTCCGTACTTCCATCGCCAACCTTGATGGTGATGGCGTCCTCACCAAGTGCGTCGAAGGCGTCCTCGTCGGTTACATCGTCGCCGATGTATACCGGTCTTTTGTCTGGATACTCACGGGCAATCTCCATCACCGCCGATCCTTTGTGTAGATGCTCCGGGCGAAGCTCCACAACGGCTTTTCCCCAGATGGCCGAAAGCCTCTCTGGCGCATCAGAGGCCCACTGCCGGATACGCTTTTTTGCCTTCTCGGAATCAGGTGCGTGCCGGTAGTGCACTGCAAACGTATACCCCTTGTCCTCTACCGCAATTCCCTCACCATCAGGGACTGTGGAGCGCATGTCGTGTAGCTGCTCCCGGTCCACTTCCGTTAATCGATCAGACGCCTCGCCACCTATTACACCGGTCTGCGCTCCGTGGAGGCCGATAGCCGGCAGATCCGCATCGGGCAGAAACCGGTTGAGATCACGGAGGTGGCGACCAGTCACAATGTACACCGGATGGAGTGCGTCTAAGGCGCGAAGCAGGTCGGGTACATCCGGATGGGGATACGCTTTTAGAGGATCATCGACAATGGGGGCGAGGGTCCCGTCGTAGTCGAGAAAAAAGAGGGGCGACTCTGCTACGGGTGGCTGGGATGACATGGATGGGGATCAGGTGATGAGAGCAATCGACGGCTCGAATGTTTAAGAGACCACGACGCTGTCGAGCGACTGTAGAAAGCGATCAGCCCATTTGTGCACGTCCAGTTCGTCAACGCGCTCCTTCATCGCAGCGAGCCGCCGCTGTCGTTCATCCGGCTGCATTAGCAGCGCCTCCCGAATAGAATCAGCCAGCGCCTGGTGGTCATACGGATTAACGCTTAGCGACTCGGGCAAGGCATAGGACGCGCCCGTTAGCTCCGAGAGCACAAGGACACCATCGGAGTTGCTGACCACATACTCTTGGGCGACCAGATTCATACCGTCACGCAGTGGCGTGATAAAGCAAACGTCGGCGGCGTTGTAAAACGCGCATAACTCACGCTGCGTGTATTTGCGGTAACGGTAATGCACGGGTACCCACGAATCGGTGCCATAAGATCCGTCAATACGGCCTACCGCTTCGTCCACCTCACGCTTCATCTGCTTGTACGTCTCGAGCTTTGTCCGGCTCGGTGTGGCAATTTGATAGAAACTCACCCGACCATGCAGCTCCGGATTATCTTTCAGAAACTGTTCGAAGGCAAGCAGGCGAGAGAGGATGCCTTTCGTATAGTCCATCCGGTCGATTCCGAGAATCAGGTATTCCGTACCGGTTTCGTCTCTCAAGTTTTTGACGGCAGCCTGCGTTTCTTCCTCCTCTGTCATGCGCCGGAAGCGCGCGGTATCGATCCCAAGGGGATGTGCTTCAATCCGGACCTCTCTCCCCTGCCAGCGGATCACATTGCCTGATACCTCGGCACCGAGCAGCACGCGGGCGCTCTCAAGAAAGTTCTCGACGTACTCATCCACGTGAAAGCCGATGAGGTCGCATCCCAGCATCCCGCGAAGCAACTCACGGGCTTTAGGCACGATGCGAAAGACTTCCATTGCCGGCCACGGGATGTGCCAGAAGAGCCCGAGCGTTGCATCGGTACGAGCCTCGCGGACATAGTTGGGAGCCAGCATCAGATGATAATCCTGGAGCCACACCTGATCGGAGGGCTGTAGCTCCTCAATCACGGCATCGGCAAATCGGCGGTTTACCTTCTTGTAGTCTTCGTAGAAGACGGGATTGAGCTCCATGTGCTCAATCATGTAGTGTGATAACGGCCACAGTACCCGGTTGGCCATCCCGTAGTAATAGTTATCCACCTCCTCGTCTGAAAGCGCCACACGCCGCACGTGGAAGTCAGGGTCGTCGGCAGGGAAGGCCTGCCGCTCCGGCAGGTCGGGCTCCTCGCCCATGGCCACCCACACGCCCCCATGTTGCTCCAGTACCGGTAGGAGAGCCGTCGCAAGCCCGCCAATGGAGGCAGACCAGCCTTTTTTTGTTTTGCGGATTGGGGCGCGGTTAGCAGCTACAATTAATCGCACAGGCTATGCTTCGTCGGAGAATGATGGTAGCGCGACGGGTCCTGCAGTAAATCAATCAAAGAATACTACGAATACCTAAGGGCCGTTCGTTGTAATCTGCGAGGGGAGTACAGATACTTGTAACAATGGCGTGTGTTACAGCTGTTAGAACCGGTGCGAACGTTACGGCTCCTCCGTCGGGCACCGGGAATCCACGTCCGGGTTGCACCTAATGATGATGTCGGTTTCAACCTGAGCCAGACTCGCAAACAGACCCGTTCCGCCGTCCACGTTATCGAGAACGTTGGGGATTTCGCCAGGAGAAAAGCCCGGGCCCCCTTGTTGGGCATCTTGCGAGCGGACGAAGTCGAAGTAGTTGTCGTCCACCGCACTAACGAAGATGCGGTTCAGTCCGTAAAAAGCGATAGCAATCCAGGGCAGATCGATGTTCACCGTGCCATCCCCGGCGAGTGGGAAATTGGCTTCGTTAAGGAGCCCCGAGTTGGCGATCCGCAGGTCTTCCAAATTGCCATTATTGTCAAAGATGCCCCGGTAGAAGGGGGTAAGGTTTTCTTCAGCCAGGTCAATGGCCTCGGTGCTGAACACGTAGACTGCCTGCCTGTCAGGATAACTGCTGCGGGTGAGCGAGAGGGTGGGCTGAACGTCGCGAAAGGTAGCGGTGTCTGCCGATACACTGAGCAACTCGAAGCTACCCGGCACCAGTGTTTCGCTCGAAATTTCCTCACCGGTCTCGGGGATTGAGGCCTCCAACCGGTATCGGGTGAGTGGTTCAACAGCGGGCTCATTTTCTTCCTCCACCCGATACACTCCGGGCGTGTCCTCCAGGAGGCGGTACGTGTGCATCACCGCGCCGTCATCGTCCAATCTGTGGATGACCACATCGGCGCCGGAAATGGCCTGCTCCTCAAAAACGAACCGCTCATTAATGTCGACGGACCGGCTGAGACGAACCTCCCCCATCGGTTTTTCTGCTATCTGATAGGACTCCACGACCACCTCTGGCGTAAACGGATCGACCTCCAGCGTTTCGCATCCGGTCCACCACGCGGTCGAGATCACCAGCAGTAGGATGACCCAGGCGTGTGGACGGCTGGCACTATGTAAACGTGCGGTGGACATAAATCAGGCAGACTGTGGAAGATGCATTCCCGTGAGGTGGAGCGGATTAAAAGTCGAGCGTCAGTGAGAGATTGGGGAGGGGCACGGGGATTTGTGGAATGTCATTCATCGTGACACCCCCATCATCTTCAAAATCATAGAAGACGAACCAGGTGTTACGCCGGCTATACGCGTTAATCACCTGCAACTGGAATTCGTAATCTGCAAAGCCAAAGAATCGGCCCTTCCGTGCGATGCCCACATCCAGCCGATGGTAGGCCGGAAGCCGATCGGCGTTGAAGCGTGTGCGGACGACGTTTGCGGTGGATCCTCGAACGGGGTCGCTGCCCAGACGGTACTGGCCTACGGCCGAGGTGAAGGCCTGGCCCGTTGCATATGCGAAAACGCCAGACAGGCGCCAGTTGCTGGCGAGATCGTAGTTTACCACGAGGTTGAGGTCGTGCGTACGATCGTAACGAGGCGCGAAGTACTCGAAATTGTTGATTTCGCTGAAGCGTCGGCGCGTTTCGCCCAGGGTGTAGGAAAGGAAGCCTGTGACCGTCCCGCGCCTCTTTTCAAGAAATACCTCCGCCCCAACAGCATAGCCTTCGCCGAACATGAAAGCATCCGCATAGTCGAGTCCTGCGCGGTCAGGCAGCAGTGGATTGAGTTCGAAGAGGTTATCCATCGTGCGATAGTAGCCCTCCACATCCAGTCGATATCCGGGGGCAAGGTCTATTTTGGCACCCAGCACGTACTGGTTTCCACTGGCCGGGGGCACACCCACGTCTGTAGTAAGCCACTGGTCGAAGGCGGAGAAGGCATCATTGGTCTCCAGTGTCAGAAACTGATGATAGCGGCCTGCGCCGGCTTGCAGGCGAAGGTTGTCCGAAGCAGCATACTCTACCGATGCCCGCGGCCCCAGTCGGAAGTACTCACCCTGGGCGAAGTAGTTAGCGCGCACGCCCAGTTCTATCTCCAGCCGATCAGTTGCGCGGTACCTGTCTTGCACGTAGGCTTCGAGGTAGGCGGTATTGGTGGTCTGCCCAAATGCCTCATCCCCCTGAAACCGGTTGGAAAGTTCAAACGAGAGAAGTCCTGCCCAGAGACCTCCTTCGAGGCGGTGCGACGAACTGGCCTCAAGCTCAAGATCCGCTTTTACCGATAAGTCGGTGACGGTATTTTCCTGTTCGATCTCCGTGCCGCCAATTGTCGCAATCGGTTCACTGAAGTAGCGCGAGCCCGTAAAGGTGAAGTTACCGAAGAGTCGATTGGAGAAGATGTGCGTCCAGTCGAGGCTGAGAGTCTGATTTCCATAGGCGACATCAAATTCCGCGTCATCAAGGAAAGGGAGCAGGAGTTTGTCGCGTCCCGCGTAGAGCGAAAGGGAGAAGCGATTACGCTGTGAGGCGTCCCAGTTGATCTTTGAATTGATGTCGTAGAAGTAGAAATTCTCTGGTATGCCGTCGATGTCTGCACCCTGCAGTACGGCCAACAGCGGCTCAAGTGTTGAACGTCGAGCAGCGATCATGTAGGACCCCTTTTCATCTGGAAGGGGTCCTTCGAGCATGGCGCGGGAGGCGAGTAGCCCTACGCTCGCCGTTCCGCGGGTGGCCCGGCGGTTGCCATCCTTGTTGTAAATATCTACCACAGAGCCAAGTCGGCCGCCGTAGCGAGCCGGATAGGCGCCCTTATAGACCTGCACATCCTTGATGGCGTCGGGGTTAAACGTGGAAAAAAAGCCGAAAAAGTGAGTCGGGTTGTATACCCGGGTGCGATCGAGCAGGATGAGCGTTTGGTCGGGGCTGCCGCCTCGGATGTAGAGTCCGCTCGAAAAATCGGATGCCTGAGCGATCCCCGGCAGAAGCTGCAGGGAGCGGAAGACGTCGGGCTCCAGGACGGACGGTAACTCGCGCACCAGGCGTGTGGGTAGTTGGGAAACGCCTACAGCTCGGGCCTCCCGGGCATCGGCCTCCTCTGCCGTTACCACCACTTCATCAATAGCCACATCGTCTGGTAAGAGCTCGATGTTTAACGTGCGAGATTCCCCTGCCTCAAGCGTTACCTCCTCCAGTACCGTCCGATAACCCACGTACGAAAATCGAACCGTGTATGTACCCGGTTCCAGGCGCGGAATCGTGTAATACCCGGACGTGTTGGTAGAGGCGCCCGTCCCTTTCTCCTCGACAATTACGTTGGCACCAATGAGCGTTTCTCCCGATACCGCGTCCAACACGTAGCCACTCAGCGAGGCGCGATCATCTGCAGCCTGAACCGCCTGAGGAGGCCATGCGATAGCGGCAGCT
>SLED01000233.1 GCA_007124945.1 Salinibacteraceae bacterium
GGCGGCACACAGGCAGCAACCGCTCTACACGTGGCAAGAACAACCTGCCGGCGGGCTGAACGCCTTACGGTTGAAGCGGCGAATCAAGAGCCGATAAATGAATACACGGCTATCTACCTAAACCGTCTGTCCGACTTCCTCTTCGTTGCCGCGCGATGGGTCAACCGAAAGGCTGGAGTGGACGAAGCAGAATGGAAACCCGAAACGTAGCGGCCATTCAATTTTGATTCGAAAGTTTTGGGTGAACAGCTTGCTACCATCCCTTTGTGGATCGTATACTTAGGCGTATTTGGATGACGATCAGTTAGCCATACTTCTTCGCGCACTCGCACCGTATCAGTCCCAGCATGCCGTCCAATCGCATTCTCCTTCTCTCTGCTGTAGCCTTGCTCCTGCTCGGGCTGCTCATCTTCTCCGCAGCATGTTCTGACTCCAGCTCTGACGATCTCCCTGATCAGACCCTCGAAAGCATTGAGGAAGTATCTGACGATGCAGCGAAGGAGGCACTTGACGCCTTTGGCATCGATCATGAACAGTATGAGGTGGTGGAAAAGACCATCGCGCGCAATCAGACCTTTTCTGATCTCGTTCAACCACTGGGCATTTCGCCGCAGCAAATACACCACCTGGCGACCGATGAGGATATCCGCTCGGTGTTTGATGTGCGAAGAATTCGCGCCGGGCGTACGATGCACGTGTACCAGGATACGACGGATGCACCGGCGATTCTGGTTTACGAGCAAGATCAGATTAACTACGTCACCATAGACCTGCGTGAGGATCCCGTCGCAGAGCGCGGTCGCCGGCCGGTAGAAACGCGCACACGCGAGGTGCACGGCGTGATCGAAAGCTCTCCGTATCGCGCGCTACAGCGGGCGGGCGCCAACCCGCACCTGGCCGTCCAACTCTCCAATGTGCTGGCCTGGCAGGTAGATTTTTACCGGATTCGGCGGGGAGATTCGTTCACCATCGTTTACGAGGAAGATGTGATTGATGGCGAGGCGGTACGCCTTGGACGTATTCTTGCCACGCGATTTGAGCACCGCGGCGAAGAACATATCGCTTATTATTTCGACTACGACGAAGAATCGGACTATTTCAATGACGATGGCGAGAGCATGCGGAAGGCGTTTCTTCGGGCACCACTGGAGTACACGCGTATCAGCTCCCGCTACTCACGAAGCCGCGTTCATCCCGTGCACGGTCGGCGTCAGGCGCACCTCGGTACAGACTATGCGGCGCCCACGGGTACCCCTATCCGCACCACCGGTAGCGGCACGGTGGTACGCGCAGGCTACACGAGAGGCAACGGCAACTACGTTAAAATCCGCCACAACAGTACCTACTCCACCCAATATCTCCACATGTCGCGATTTGCGAGCGGGATCTCGCGGGGAGCGCGCGTAGAGCAGGGTGACGTTATTGGATATGTAGGCCAGACCGGACTTGCTACTGGTCCGCACCTCTGCTATCGGTTTTGGAAGAACGGCCAGCAAGTCGACCCCTTCCAGCTGGAATTTCCATCTGGTGATCCGGTGCCGGACGAACACCGGGACGCGTTTGAAGAACGTCGCACTGCGCTGAAGTCAGCGCTCGATCGTGCAGAGCGGAGTGCACGGACGCCGGCACTCGCCGGCGGTGGTTTCGATGCCCCGGCCTTTCAGTAGTAATAGACGATACAAATCGGCCAGTGCGAAGCGCCCGAGTTTACAGCGTCAGGTTTCGTGCGTGTCGGAACGCAAACTGAATGGCCGGCTCAACCTCCTCGAACGGAAGGGCCACATCTGATTCACGGAAATAGGACTGCAGGCTCCGACGGGACTCACCGTACGTGCGGCCCTGAAAGTGCTCTTCCTGAGCTGCCCTGTGCGCAAACCAGTAAGCCGGACGCACGCTCGAAAACGGGGGCGCTTCGCCATTAAACGTGCGCCGATAGTGGGCCTCAAACCGATCATCAAAACTATCAGACGACAAATCGCCGTCGTCATCAGAGCGCTTCATGATACGGATCGGCTGTCCGAACTCCTTGCTGATGTCGCGCTCCCCGTGCTCCGATCGCGTGCCCTCGGTAATAACCTCTCCATCTCCTACGCGAATCTGGCGCGCGGCAAACGTTCTTCCGGTATCCAATCTAATGCCGTACACCTCTTCCAACCTCGTGTCCAGCAGAAGCTCTGTAACCTTGCCGTGCGAGCTTCCACCCGGCCCTCGAACAGTCATGCCCCGAACATCGTGAGCAGGATTGATCAACCGCCAGTCCTGCGCTTCGCTTAGAGAGGTAAGTGCCATTGCTAAATACTCTTCGTGAATGTGAAATCCGAGTGGGTGAACCCTTCCCCGTAGCGCAATATACAACGCGCTCCTGTGGCTTCAATCCGCAGCGCCCCGTTTCGCCTAATTTTCCCGATTTCCATTGCCTGCGTGCGCGGCCGCCACCGGGGCTTGCTCCATATGAACCGTGCGCGTAGGATACGCGAAACTGATTTCCCGATCCTCAAATTCCCGGAAAATCGCGAGATTAATCTGCTCCTGAATATCCATGTACGTGTTAAAATCCGGAACTAACACAAAGAAGACAACCTCGAAAATCAGCCCGGAATCGCCATATTCTTTGAAATGGGCACGGTCGAAACGTGCATCCTCCTGACTTTCTACAATAGCCTGTACAACGACAGGGATCTCCTTGATCTTATCATACGGTGTTTGATAGACGACGCTAAAATCAAACACCACGCGTCGTTCGAACATCCGCTTAAAATTCCGGATGCGACTGTTAAGTAAGTCGCTGTTCGAGAAAACCAGTTGCTCACCGGAAAGGCTCCTGAGACGGGTTGTTTTCAGGCCAATATACTCTACGGTCCCAAGTAGATCCCCCACGATAAGGAAATCGCCGACTACAAAGGGCTTGTCGAGCACGATGGAGAGCGAGGCGAAAAGATCACCCAGTATGTTCTGGAGTGCGAGTGCTGCAGCAATTCCTCCGATCCCAAGGCCGGCAAGCAACGTCGTAACCTCATATCCGAGATTGTCAACCGCCAGCAGGAAAGCAAGCGAGTACACAACCAGACGAGCGATGAAGCCCATGGCCTGTACAGTTGTCACGGCTGCGGCATCTTCGGCCACGTAGTCTTCTCGATACTTGGTCACGTACCGGGCAAGCAAACCATTGAACCAAAGCACGAGCTGCACGAGGAAAGCCAGAAAGGCAATCGTGGCGGTACCTGACGTTATTCCTGCCGGTAAGGCTGCGACTAATGCACCGAAATGAAGTCCGATGGCCGCGAGAAAAAAGAGCTTGGTCCGCTCTATCACCACGTTTAGATAGCCCCTCACCTCACTGGAAGATGCGTCTGCAAAGCGCTTAAGACGCCCACGGAGAGCACGCCGCAATACCATCAGGCAGAGGGTAGCGATAAGCCAGACACCCAGCAGCACGCCCCACTGCACAAGAGTGGCTCCCCAGAGCACGAAATCCATATCGAACGAGAGTTCTTGCATTGCGAGACGAAGACGATTAGCGTAATCGAGGGTTTGCTTCGATGCGTAGCTGCAACAGCATCATTGATCACATGATACAATAGCGGTGTCCGACATTCTAACAGCCCCTTCTTCTCATGGAAATAAGCCCAGGACTCTGGTATATACTCTTGCTACTGGTAGGTATCGTCACCGGGGTCATCATCGCCTGGATGCGCCAGAAACGGGACAAAGAAAGTTAACCGTGTCGTGAACAGGTGGACCAAGCGGCGTCGCGATTCTTAAGAGTGAGGGAACTGCAGTACGGGGCCCTCGTTGCTGCCCCGGTTTTTCTTCTGTCACCTACACTCCGGAAAATATGAGCGGCTCCAACGGATCTGGCGGCGAAACCTCTCCCACGGTATCGCGAGAAAAATGGGAAGTCCACGCACTGCGCAAGCTTGCGAAGGGATATGTGCTGATAGTAAGCAGGGAGCGGAAAAACGCCAACTTCCACTCCCCCACCAAAGGGTATGAAATGTGCGCGTTTCGCGTCGCCAAAAAGCTCGTCAACGATGGCCTTGTCGAAAAAACCAGAGATCATCATCTCGGCTCCGTTTACGAACTGAAGAGCGAGGTTCGGGATAGTCTGAAAAAGGGCGGCAAGCCGATGCCCAAAGACGAGGATGACGACGAAAAAACAACAACCGAGGATACCGAAGCCCTACTCGACGACATTCCGGAATTGGACGACGATGAACTTGACCTGGATGATCTCGACGAGGAGGAAGAGGAAGAAGAGGACAACCGATAGGAGCAGCGGAGCTTATCTCTCTTAACGCCGCTACAGGTGGATATCGCCGGCGAGACGCCGAAGCTCGGCTTCTGAAGAGCGTGCCTCAAAACGCGATTCTAACAGTCGGGTCTCCGCCTGGATAAGCGCCTCTTGCACCTCACGCAACTCTAACGATGTGATGGCCCCCAGTTCGAACTGGCGCAGGGCGAGGTCCGCATTGGCTCTTGCATCTTCTACGTTCGATTCTTCCAGCTCAACCAGCTGTATCCGATTGCGGAAAGTTGTAAACTCCTCCGTGATCCGCGTTACCAGCTCCGCCTCAATCTCCCTAAACGCCAGCTCCGCGTTCCGCTCGCGTACCTGCGCATTCTGGGCCCGGCGCCGACGGTTAAGGCCGTCAAACAGATTTAGCGTTACCGATACGCCGTAGGAAAGTCCATAGCTTTCGCTGAAGCGCACAAATCCGCTTTCAGACGTCTGATCGCTGTATTCGTATGACATCTGAAGATCCACACTTGGAAGCCTCTCGGCCCGAATCTCACGCCGCTCCTCCCCCGCAGACTCACGCGCGTGGACAAGGCTTTGAAGACGCGGATTGTTCTGCCGTGCATCCGCCAGTAGAAGATCCTGATCGAGGTTTGTATCGAGTGGGATTTCTGCCTCTACCTCATACGGCCCCATCTCCGGTGCACCCAGCAGGCGGTTTAATTGCGACCGGGCGACACTGAGCGAGGACTCTTGTCGGAGCAGCTGAGCCCGGTCTGCATTCAGATCAACGCGCGCCTGCCGCACTTCAAGGTCGGAGGCGGTGCCAAGTCGGTTCCTGAGCTCCGTGAGGCGCAGACGCTCCTCGGAAATCTCTACGGATTCCTTAAGAGCTTCCACCGTCTGCTGTTCTCGGACGATCGTCAGATACGCGATGGTGACTTCCGTGAGGACGTCCTGCGTTACACTGCGGGTGCGCTGTTGCTGTGCATCCCGCTCCGACTGCAACCGGCGCCAGGTGGCGAAACGTCCCAGTCCATCAAATGCCCGCCACGAAAGCGTTGCCCTGGCAGCCTGCTGCGTTGTTTCAGCGTTTGGCGTACGCTCAGGCTCTTGGCCAATGAACTCTTGCTCCGTGGTAGTGATTGAGGTGTTGCGATCCCCCGAAGCGGTGAGACGCGGAAGGAAGCCCGCATTCCCTATGGACACGTCATTGACGAACAGTTGCAATTCATTCTGCGAGATCTGTAACTCGTAATTATTCTCCCGCGCCTGCTCAAGCGCATCCGACAAGGTGAGCACGTCCTGCCCGTAAACAGGCTCGGTATTTAGGAGAAGAAAACCGCAAAAGAATAGCAGGTACGACGCGTACCGTCGTATCATGTGGTGCATGAATTGAAATCAGCCGTGAGGTGAGGGTGGAGATGATGTGCTATCCGGCGCAGTTCTGGAGCTATCATCGGTCGGGGCCCCATCTCCCGAGCCAGTCGACGCTGTCTCCTCAGACGGAGTCTGCTCTGAGTCAGAACTGAGAGACTCCGGCGGTGCGGCCAGCACAGCAGGGTTGACATACGTACTCGACAGGAACGAGTACATTGCCGGTATGATGTACAGCGTCAGAAACGTGCCGATCAGCAGGCCTCCGATAACAGCAATACCCATCGGCATGCGGCTCTCGGCGCCTGCTCCAAGGGCCAGTGCCAGCGGAAGAATACCGAACGTGGTGGAGATCGTAGTCATCAGCACCGGGCGAAAACGAACGGCGGCGCCTTCCTTGATCGACTCAAGCACCGACAATCCCGCCGCCTTTCGCTGATTGGCAAATTCAACGATAAGAATACCATTCTTCGTCACCAGACCGATCAACATGATCATCCCAATCTGGCTGAAGATATTGAGCGTCTGATTGAAGTACCAGAGCGAGAGCAGCGCCCCCACCAGCGCCAGCGGCACGGTAAACATGATGATTAGTGGATCGCGGAAGCTCTCGAACTGTGCCGCCAGAATCAGAAATACAAGCAGGAGCGCAAGCAGGAATACGAAGAAAAGCCCCTCCGCCCCTTCCACAAAGTCGCGCGACTGCCCATCAAGAGCGGTAGAGAAAGCTTCATCCAGCAAATCATCTGCAATCCTGTCCATCTCATCAATCCCATCGCCCACGGTAAAGCCCGGACTCAGGCTCGCAGACACCGTCGCCGACGCAAATCGGTCAAACCTGAAAAGTTGAGGTGGGCTGTTGGTGTCGGCCACGTTGACGAGATTGTCGAGCTGTACGAGCCCGCCGTTAGACGAATGCACGTAGAGTGACTGTAGGTCGCGCGTCATATTTCGCTTGGCGCGGTCTACTTGCGCGATGATTGGGTACTGCTCCCCGTTCATCACGAAAAAGCCGATGCGCTGATCGCTTAGTGCGAGCTGTAGCGTCTCGCCTATCTCCTGTGCGGAGACCCCAGCATTGCGAATCCGATTCCTGTCGAAGCTGACCTCCAGCTCTGGATTGTTGAAGGTCAGATCGACATCCACAAAACCGAACACATCGCTGGCACGTGCCTGCTCCATAAATTCGGGAAGGGCGTCGCGAAGCATCTCTACGTTCGGAGCCTGCAACACGTATTCCACCGGTTGCCCACCCCCTCCTCCAGTACTTATTGCAGGCGGTTGTGAGATGAATGCGCGCGCCCTCGTTAAATCGTTCACACGATCGGAGAGCACGTCTGCAATTTCCATTTGCGGACGATCCCGCTCCGAAGCGTCTGTGAGCTGCAGAAATCCAAACGCAGAATTGACCGACGAGGCTGCACCAAAACCGGGCGAGGTAACTGTTATGAGCGCATCCTTCTCCGGTATCTCTTCCTGAATTAGCCCAATGACCTCGTCCACATACTCGTCCATGTATTCGAACGTCGCGCCTTCGGGCCCGGTGGCGAAAATTCGGATGCCGCCTCGATCCTCGGTGGGGGAGAGTTCTTCAGGAAGGATCTGGAAGAACAATACGCCCAGTCCAATGCAAATAGCCACGACTACAAAGGCCATCCACCTATGCCGCAGGAAGGTATCAAGCGACTGCCGGTACTTCTCGGCCATCCCCCTGAAGAATGGCTCGGTAAGCCGGTGAAGCCGCGGCTGCTGATCGCGCTTCTTCAGGATTTTGGAGCACAGCATCGGCGTAAAGGTGAGCGCTACAAACGACGAGATCACCACCGCACCGGCCAGGGCTACACCAAACTCAGTAAAGAGCCGGCCGGTGATCCCGCCCAGAAAGAGGATCGGTGTAAAAACGGCTACGAGCGCCAGCGTGGTAGAGACAATCGCGAAGAAAATCTCGCGGGTCCCTACGATCGCCGCATCCGTTCGGTCGCTTCCCGCCTCAATTTTCGAGTAGATATTCTCCACCACCACGATAGCGTCATCCACCACGATACCGATGGCCAGCACCACGGCCAGCAGCGTCAGCACGTTGATGGAGAAGCCCAGCAGGTACATCACGAAGAACGTACCGATGAGCGCCACCGGAATTACCACGATAGGGATGACCGCCGTCCGCCAGTCTCGAAGGAAGAAGAAGATGACGAACATCACCAGGAACAGTGCAATCAGAATTGTCTGCTGCACTTCCGAGATGGAGTCGCGGATAAACTCGGTGTTGTCGAATCCAATGGCGGTTTCGAGGTCGGCCGGCATCGTCGCCTCGACCTGTGCTCGCCGTTCGTAAAACTCATCGGCAATCGCGATAGCGTTGGCTCCAGCGAGCGGGCGGATCACGACCCCGACCATCTCCTCGCCGTCGCGCTTCAGAATCGTACGTTCGTTTTCCGGCCCGATCACCGCGTGCCCAATGTCACGGAAGCGAACGGTCTGTCCGTTCTCCTCCTTGATAATCAAGTCGTTAAACTCCTCGGGCGTTTCCAGCCGGCTCAGCGTGCGTACGGTGAGCTGCACCTCATCGCCTTCGATAAGCCCCGAAGGTAGCTCCACGTTTTCGGAGCTAACGGCGTTGCGCACATCTTGCGCCGTGAGGCCATAGGCGGCCATCTTGTCCGGGTCGATCCACATGCGCATCGCATACCGTTTGGAGCCCCAGATGTCGACGCGACTCACGCCAGGGATGGTCTGAAATCGCTCGCGGAAGAGATTATCGGCGATTTCTGTCAACTCCAGCAGATTTCTCCTGTCGCTGGAGATATTAAGGAAGATGATGGGATCGTCATCATCGTCGGCCTTCGACACGGTCGGCGGATCGGTATCGGGAGGAAGGCGGCCCTGCGCACGAGCGACGCGGTCGCGCACGTCATTTGCCGCGCGGTCGAGATCCGTGCCGATCTCAAACTCCGCCCGCACCGTACTCCGCCCTTCGCGACTGACAGAGGTAAGCGTACGGATGCCCTCAATGCCATTCACCTGATCCTCGATCGGTTCGGTGATCTGCGACTCGATCACACTTGCGTTGGCGCCCGCATACTGGGTCGAAACCGTGATCACCGGAGACTCCACCGAAGGGTATTCCCGCACGCCCAGTTCGTAGAAGGAAATCAGGCCGAAGATCACGATGACGAGCGACATCACCGTGGCCAGCACCGGCCTGCGAACGCTTAGCGAGAATAATTCCATAGCAAGAAGTTTCGTGGGGAGACTGCGTTTTACTCGCCGTCAGCCTCCATCAACTGCTCGGTATCATCGGTTTCCGGAGTCGGGGCTCCGGGCAATTCGGCATCTTCAGGAGCGGCGCCACCAGGCGCAACTTCGGGGAGTCGTCCCTCTGTAGTTTCGGAGAGCCGAACCGCCAGGCCGGGACGCATCCGCTGCAGCCCGGTCGTAATTACTGTATCCTGTGGTGCGAGCCCACTTAGCACCTGTACGTTGCGCTCCGTTCGGAGGCCTGTTTCGACAGGGCGGGGCTGTGCCTGTCCATCCTGGAAAACAAACACGCGCCGGCCCTCCAGCCCGGGTACGACGGCAATAGCCGGTACTACGAGCGCACTGTCAAAAC
>SLED01000060.1 GCA_007124945.1 Salinibacteraceae bacterium
GAGTGATGCGCTCAGCCTTCCGTGGATTGCTGCTCTGGAGCCGGTGCCCCGATGCCCATTCGCTCCGCACGAAATCTCACGAGCTGTGGCTGCCGGGCGCGAACTACAGCGGCGACGACAAAAAGAAGTACCGTTACGATGAGAAAGCCCCAGAACGGATGCCCCAGCAACCAGCCGATACCAATAGCCGCTGTGACGAGCAAGAAGAGTGCTGCAATAGCCGCCACTACACCCACAATGGCTCCAACCACCGCGCGATTGAGCTTCATCTCAACCGTCTCCTCGATCTCCATCTGGGTATGGCGCAGCTTTAGCTCTACCCACGCGGTTATGTCTTCAGCGAGCCCACGCGTTTCCTCCTGCACGCGCTGCAGACGGCCCGCCGGTGGCTTCCGGCTTAATTCTTCGGGACCCCGCCTTGACTCTTCTGGAAGCGACTCCATACCTCTACCGTTTGTTCGATTTATTCAATTAATACAGCTTCTACGAACCCGTAGTTTTGACTGCGGTTGACAGCATTCCGTAATAATATAAAGGATTCCCCGCGCACGCTGTGTGGCGAGCATCCTTCGCAGCAATCCAAAGTAGATCATTTTTCGAAGAGTTATCAGCCCTGGAATCCCAAAAATCTATTAACTTAATCACTTTATGCCGGAATTCAGAACCGAACCCACCCCGAACCCGGACTCGGTTAAGATTACTTCAGATCACGGCCCGTTCATTGACGGAGGAATGGAGTCTTTCAGTTCCATTGAAGAGGCAGCCGATCACCCGCTTGGTTCTACCCTACTGCGCATACCCGGGATCGCCAACGTCTTCATCATGCCCCAGTTTGTGACCGTCACGAAGCAACCGGCTGCTTCATGGGATGAGGTGATGCCCAAGGTGAAGCAAGCGCTATCGTCGCATTTTTAAATGCGGCGCCTCATCCCCTTTCCCCGCTCCCCGATGGGAAAACGATGCGGGTGCGGCCCTGACAGTTCATTCACGCCTCATGCCGGATATCAGCGTGAAGAAACGTTCGGGCAGACGCCCTCCCGCCGGTGGACGATGGGCTTCACCCGGTGGAAGCACATCTCTTATCCGTTCTACGTCATCGCGAATTCCGTCGGTAGCAATGATCTGAGATAGCGCAAGCTCCGTACGGTCTATCCAATGCGTGATTTCGGACGCATGGTTATACGGCACCCAGCGAATGTGTCCGCGCTGTTGTATTTCGGGATCTCCCTTACTGATAAGAAACTCAAGGCCCTCGCCATACACGTGAGGGGTATCAAAAGCGTCCAGCATAGCCTGTTGCATTGATAAGCGTCCGGGGGTAGACTCGCGTACCGGATAGACGCCCCTGAAGAGAGCACACGCCTCGGCAAGTTCATCCGGTGGCATCTCCGACGGGGCAAAGAGAAGTCGGACACTACCAGCTCCAAAGCCATCGTAGAGTAGCATATCCTCAGCAAGTCCCTCCCATTCATCCTGGACCGGGGATCCCCCCACCACGCCGATTGATACGCCTGTGTTTACGCTTACGGTTGCATTTTCAGATACGCCAAGTTCCGTGACATTGCCGACAATCGTGCTCGAATCGGAGGGTTCTCCGACGACTATCGCCCGATCGATTGCGGATCCAGCCTCGTTTAGGTCCTCAAGCCCGTGCCAGCTCAAAGGAAGCTCAGCCGGAAGCTCGCGAAAGAATGATGACATTAGAGAGACTTCACCCGCAACGTCATAGATGTGCAGTTCGTGGCCTGAAAGCAGAGCACCGGTGAGTGCCCAGAATCCAGCCAGCGGCACCGGGCTGCATCGCACCAGCGCAATGGTTTGTGGGGGTGTATTCTCCGGAAGCCGGCTGGACCAGGTCAGGGCTTCCTCGTCAAGGAGCCGCGTCATGCGCTGATTTATCGCAAACGCCACAACCTCTTCAGAAAACGGGTCCTCTCCTTCTCGATAAATCGAGACAGCATTGACCCGGGATGCGTTTTCCGGTTCGCGCCAGGATGACGCCAGCGTGCGGAGCTGTTGAAGACGCAGCGATCGCTCAGTAGACACGCGGGAAAAGTATGCTAATGAAAAAGGCCCAACCGGCTACTACAGTTTGATGGTGCAGCCGAATGCGCGGGTCTGTGACGTTTCAATCGGCGTATCGGAGGCCAGTGCGGTGATAGCATCATACAGATAGCGTTCCTGCACGCTATCCGGGTCGCCGGGGCTGTCATCGATGGCGCCAACGTATACGAGGCTGTCATCGGCATCAAATACGTAGACGTGCGGCGTTCGGGATGCGCCGAATGCACGGGCGACCGTTCCCCCTTCGTCCTTCAGATAAGGAAAGTCGTACCCTCTCTGCTCAGCCCGGCTACGGCTATTCTCAAGCGTTTCTTGAGGAAAAGCGCTGGCGTCGTTGGAGTTGACAAAAACAAACTGGATCCCCTCTCCTGCAGCCTGATCCTGAAGTGAGAGAATCCGGTCTTCGTAGCGATCGACCCACGGGCACTCATTACTCCAGAAAATTACCACCGTGCCGGTACTTCCACGCGCATTGGCCAGCGACGTGTCATTCCCCGAGGCATTGGGCATAGTCCGGTCTGCTTCCGGCATGGCCGACCCGAGCGGAAGCACCTGCTGAGCCTGCGCTTCGACGGACGTCGCCGTAAACCCTAACAGTAGTATGGCGATAGCAAGTAGACCGGGGAGAAAGTATCTCATAAGGCTAAAATCGCAGTTGTTAGAGGGTTAGCCGCTGCTTTGCGCATGGCATTTTGTACCTGCTTTTGGTCGAATCATGCAGAAGTTGTGCCGGATTCTTCGTCTCGAAATACCCTTTACTTCTGGGAGGGATTCGACAGTGGTTCATATAACGTCCGGTTAACGAGCCACTTGTTGAGAAGCAGTAGTATCGCCAGCACGGCGCCCCACTGCACAAGCACAGTCATGACACTAAAAGGCTCCAGAGGGTTGAACCAGGTATCCGGAGCATAAATCGTGGCCGACTGCCACAACCACCAGACAAGTAGAACGACGGCCTGTACGGGGACGGCAATGCCGATGAGCCATTCCCAGGCGCGCCCTGCTCGCCAATCACCAGGCCCGCCCTCTACTACGTCTTTACGGAAGGAGTTTACGCCGTACCGAATGACGGCAAAGGCAACCATGGCTCCTGAAATCATGAGACCCACGCCCCAGACAAAATCCTGATTAGCAAAGAAGTCCAGGTTTACAGCTGAAGGAATACCAAGCAAAAATCCAACGCTTCCCACAGAAAGCGCGGCCTTCGCCCGTGGCAGACCGAGATCGGAAAAGACGCGGGTGGCCAGCTCAATCATCGAGATTAGCGAGCTGAAGGCGGCAAAGGCCAGCCCAAGGAAGAAGAGCGTCGCCAGGTGCGTGCCCAGCGGGATCGTCGCAAAAAGCTGTGGCATCCAGATGAAGGTGAGCCCCGTGCTGGCAGGGCCGGCTGTCTGCATCACTTCGAGCACTTCGCCGCGGGACATTTCTGCTCCGAGAACGGCAAAGACGGTCCCAAAAATCGTGATAGCCGCAACGAGCGATACGATGTTGTTGCCCACGCCGGTGATGAATGCGTTTTGCACGGTACCGTGCTGGTACTGCATGTATGCGCCATAGGTAAGGATGAGCCCCCATCCCGCGCCGGTATCCCATGCGTTTTGCGTTAGCGCCTCAAGCCAGAGCTGCGGCTCGGCAAGCGTCTCCCACTGCGGCGTGAAGAGAAACGCGATGCCATCCCACGACCCTTCCAGGGTGATGGCGCGGATGAGTGCAAGGACAAGGATCAACAACAGTGTCGGGATGAGCACCTTGTTGATTCGCTCAATTGAACCCACGCCCTTCCACACCGCGAGCGCTCCGATTCCCATCGCCATTGCGTGGAAGAATACGGGCGTCCCCCCAGCTTGAAATCCATCCCAGACGCCTTCTGCCGCCTCGTTCGTAAGCGGCAGCGGATTCGTCAGCATCTCGATGAAATAAAAGATACACCAGCCGGCAACGACGGAATAATAGAACATGATGGCCGTTGCCACGAAGCCGATAAATGCTCCCATCCAGCCATACTGCTTGCCAGCGATTTTGGCCAGCGTGCCAACTACCCCCTTCCGGCCCTTCCGCCCGAGCGCGTATTCGGCAATGATCAGGGGGATACTCCAGAGCAGCAAAAAGACCACCCACGCAATCAGAAATGCGCCCGAGCCCTCCTCACCTCCGTTCTGCGCGGCAATCCGTGGGAATCGCCAGATGTTTCCAGTGCCGACGGCAATCCCAATTACACTTAGAAGTAAACCAGCGCGGGTGGAAAATCGCTGCGCGTCGGTGGAGGCCATGAGGGAGGGACGGTTCGATTAGGTCAGAAAAGTGCCGGGCTGTTGAAGTGATCTACACAATACTACTTCGGCCTGTTAAGCGCCAGCGCAGGATGTTCGCGCTTGGGCTGGTTCTGCGACCCATTCAGCGCTGAGCCTGCACCATCTTCGGGGACCGGCATCTCAGAGGGTACATCCGGTGAGTCTTCAGCCTCCGCACTCTGAATGTACTGCAACAGCTCATCGGTTGCGTTCGCATAATCCAGCGCTCCACGCGAATGAGGATCATGCTGGAAGACTGTTGTGCCATCCTCATAGGTGGCCGCGAGCGCTGCGCTGGTCCGGATCACCCCGGTCATCACAAGATCGCGGTAACGTTTTCGCATGTACCGCCGATACTTATGGTGCGTACTCTTACGCGCATCTACCTGTGTAAACAAAAACCGCGGAGGATGAAGATCAGGATTTAACCGCTCACGCACCATACCAACTGTCTGGAACGTCTGCTCAGCCCCAATCACGGGCTGATATTCCGGCGTAACGGGGATCACCACATGCTGACTGGCAACAAGCGCGTTGAGGCTGTAGACCGTTACAGCTGCCGCGGTGTCGAACAGAATGACATCGTATTGGTCGTTCTGCTCAATTATCTCCTTTGCCCAGAGCACATCGGTCGGCTTGTTAAGTGACCTCATACGCTTGGTCAGGCCCAGAGAAGACGGCACAAGATCGAAGCCCGTCACCGATTCCCGGGGCAACGAGGCGAACGACATCTCGTGATCAAAAAGAGCCAGCGAGGACTTTGCGGCGGGCACCTGCTCGAGTCCCATCATGCGGGTGAGGAATCCCTGGGGATCGAGGTCGATCACAAGCACCTCGTATCCGCTAAGCCCGAGGGCTGCAGCCAGGTTCATGGTGGAGGTGGTCTTGCCTGTGCCTCCTTTATGATTACAAATTGAAAGTACGAACATTCAGCGCTTTAGCACCGGTCAGGATTATGAAATGAGGCTCTAAGTTACCGTGTGAAGGGGCGCGAGTCAAATGGCACACTCAAATCAACATATTCGACGAGGGATTCACTCGCCTGCACTGTATCTGGTGCCGGCCGGACTGCTGCTTGCCGCCTCGTTTCCGCCATTTGGTTATGGCTTGCTTGCCTGGGTTGCCTTCGTACCGCTCCTGTTCTTATGGGACCGGGCCTCAACCTTCTGGAACTGTGTCGGCCCGGTATGCGCGGCGTTCATGCTTGCGTACGCACTTGCATTTTTCTGGCCCATTCTGCACGCGGTGGATGACGGAGGACTCTTGGCCGTCTCCGGATTGATGATCTGGCCGCTCGTATTCGGCCTTGCTTTTGGAGCCGGATGGCTGATGGTACCCCGCGTTGGGCGTGCTCCGGCGTTCGCTGGCATCATATGCCTGGCTGTACTCGGCGAATGGCTGCTCTCGATTGCACCCGTTCAGTGGCCCTGGACAAACCTGGCTAACACCCAGATGGAGCTTCCTTTGATTGCGCAGCTGGCTGCCGTGGGCGGACCATCCGGGATTAGCCTGTGGCTTTTCCTGGTAAACGGAGCCTTCTTCGCCCTGCTCCGCGGGCGGGGTTTCATGCACCGTACTGGAGCTCTCCTACTTGGCGCAGGCCTCATCGGGCTGGTGGCAGCATCCGGATACCTCTCGATGGATCGGCTAAAGGAGGCAGAGACGCGGCAGGTGGCAGTCGTTCAGCCGGACGTACCGGTGAGCGCCTGGCGCGATCCGCATGATGGAGAACGTGTGGATGAGCTGCTCTCGCTGTCCGACAGTTTACTCACGCATATCGACCCTGAAATCGAACTAATCCTGTGGCCAGGAGAAGCGCTGCCGGTATTTGGGCACTACTCCTGGCGGGAACAGATGATGGACAGGTTGCAGGGGTGGACGGATGACCGAGGCGTGGAACTTGTCACCGGGGCCATCACCCCGGGCACGGCCAGGGATTCCTGGGATCGCACGATTTCGTTTCATCGCTCGGCCGTGCACTTCCGACCCGGCACCCGACCCGACGTACAGCATCAGCACAACCTGATGCCATATGTAGAGGACAACCGGTGGCATTCACCGCCACGTGGGCTGTTTGAGCAGGTGCCGTCGCCGGAAGGTATCTCTGCATTTGAGCGGGGCCCGACTGGCCAGCAGGCTCGCTTCAATACCGCTTCAGGAGTCATCAGCGTATTACTCGGGTCAGAAGCACTGGTACACTCAAGCCCGACGCATCGCGGAGCGCCGGAAATGTTCGTCCTACCGCAGAGCTCCCGGGCGTGGACAAGTGTCGTCTGGGATGAGGCCGGGGGCACACATGCACAGCTTCGTGCGGTCTCTCACAGACGCCCCGTCATCACACTCATGAACGGAAACCAGGGCCTGCTTGTCGACGCCACGGGAGTGGTAAGCCGCATACCCGCCACCTCTCCCGCTGCCGTGCTGTCAGTGCCGGTCTACAACACCACTCCGCTGTACGCCAGGCACCCCCACGCCCTCCCCGTGCTGCTCGTCGTGCTGCTGGGTTTCATTATTTTCTCCGGCTGGAAAGCACCACTCAACGCCGTCCGTCATGTGGATCCGAATAGAGCGGTTCAGCGGCTCCGGGTTCGCGATGCGATGCGCCACATCCCACACTGAACCGCCGCGCCATCAGGTTGCCCGGGTGTGAACATAGCGAGTGATAGAGCGTGGACGACCGCGCCATTTCTCCGTCCACCGATTTCGTTCGCATGCAATTTACTGTCCCTTTCGTGCTTGCTTCCGGGTCGCCGAGGCGCAAGCATCTGCTGGATCAGCTTGGACTTTCGTTTGAGATCGTACCGTCAGGTGTAGCAGAAGACGTCGAGAAAGGGCTTGCCCCGGAAGCTGTTGCACGGACGCTCGCCCGAAGAAAAGCCGCTGCCGTTGCATCAGACCATCCGGCGTCCCTTGTGCTGGCTGCGGATACCATCGTGGTACATCGGGAAGAAATTCTCAACAAGCCCGCCGATGCCGCTGATGCGGCGGCCATGCTCAGCAAACTTTCAGGCACGACGCACGAGGTGATCACCGGGATTGCCCTTGAGCATCGAAGCTCGGGACGAGTCTGTGTGGCTACAGAAACGACGCAGGTTCGGATTGCAACCCTGAGTGACGAGGAAATTTCGGCCTACGTAGCCACCGGATCTCCACTTGATAAGGCCGGAAGCTACGGCATCCAGGATGACTATGGTGCACCCTTCGTCGAGGGCATTGTCGGTGACTACTACAACGTTGTCGGCCTTCCGCTTCATCGTCTCTACCAGTTGCTACAAACGAATTTCGCGGATCTGTTGGAGTCCTCTACCCGTTAATAAACATTGACTTTCCGATACTCAGGCCCCATTCCAGATGAAAACGAGGTTCGAAGACCTTCGTCTCCTACTCATTCAGGCGCGTGACACGCCGGAGATGGAGCACCAGGAGCAGCAATGCTTCATTGAGCGGTGCAAGATTGAACCTTATCAACTAACCTGCCGGAATGTTGTCCGGGACCCGATTTCAGCCGATGAGCTGGCCGATGTAGATGCGTTTCTGATTGGAGGGGCCGGGGAGTATTCTGCATGGACATCCTACCCCTGGATGGAGGCCCTGCTCAGCATGATTCGGGATGCCCATGATGCCGCACTGCCAACATTTGGATCATGTTGGGGGCATCAATTGATGGCGCGCGCGCTGGGCGGTGAGGTGAAATATGATCCGGAGCGCATCGAATTCGGATGCTGTTCGGTACATCTCACCGATGCAGGTCAGGAAGACCCCCTCTTCGGAAAGTTTCCCCGCACGTTCGAGGCCAACATGGGCCATCGTGACCGGGTTGTGGTACTACCGGAGGGCGCGATTGAGCTTGCTCGAAACGAGTCGCAGCCGAATGAGGCATTCCGAATGGAGGGCCGCCCGTTTTACGGCACGCAGTTCCACAGTGAGCTGGACGCAGATCGGGAACGGGAGCGGCTGATTGCATATCGAAGCCACTACGTACGCGAGCTGGGCAGCGAAGAGCTATTCCAAGAAGTGCTGGATGACCTGGTAGAAACCAGTGAGGTCGATTCCCTGATGTACGACTTCCTCCTGGAGTTTGCCCTCAACGGGGAAGCGGAACGCTCCTGACGGCCCGTTCTGGCGCCATCCCGCTGTAAAGTTCTATCCGCGATCCTGGCGAAACGTGACTTCTGCACGATCGGCGGTGCCCCCCACCGGCGGGTTTGGCTTACGCACGGTGACCTCTACCGCGTCGACCCGGGCGTGCTCCGAAAGCACCTTCTCGGCGATAAGATATGCCAGACGCTCGATCAGGTAAAACTGATTTTCCGTTACAATCGCCTCGACCAGATCATAGATGGCTCCATAGTCAACGGTGCCATCCAGGTCGTCGGCACGAGCGGCCTCTTCAAAGTCTACCTCCATCGACACATCCACCTCGTATCGCCCCCCGATCCGATGCTCCTCCTGCACCACACCGTGCTGCGCATAGAATACAGCCTTTACGAGTCGTACGGTACTCATGCGGTGTTACCTGAGGACTGAACGTCCGATTCGTTGTTAGGCTACTGATCCCAGGGGAAGCTCGAACGCCGGAATCGTTGATAGCTCACGGAAAGCACGCAGGCGCCGATGAATCGTCCGGTCGTTAAGATTCAGTAGCCGCTCGGGGCCGAACGCCTCCACCACAAACGAGGCCATGGCACTTCCATAGATCACCGCGCGCTTAAGCGTCGCCTCATCCGTCAGCTGTTGGCCGGCCAGGTAGCCGATAAAACCGCCCAGGAACGTATCGCCGGCTCCTGTGGGATCCTCGATATCTTCAAGCGGAAATGCGGGAGCGCTGAACATTACCCCGTCGGTGAACAGCATTGCTCCGTGCTCACCCTTCTTAATCACAAGGGTAGACGGACCGAGATTGCGGATACTCGACGCCGCGCGGATTAAATTCGGCTCGTCAGCCAGTTCCCGCGCTTCCGAATCATTGATGATGAGACAATCCACATTACCAAGCAGGGAGCGAAGGCTATCGGGAGTCTGCTGTATCCAGTAGTTCATCGTGTCAGCCACCACGAACTCCGCATCAGGAACCTGATCGAGCACCTTCTGCTGGATACCTGGATCCAGGTTGCCGAGGCACACGATCCGGCTATCCAGGTACCGGGCCGGTACGATCGGATCGAAGGTCTTTAGCACGTTCAGGTCGGTGGCCAGGGTATCCCGCTCGTTGAGGTCGTAGTGATACCGCCCGCGCCAGGAAAACGTCTTCTCGTCGGCTCGTTGCTCGAGTCCTTCCAGGTTGATGTTCCGTTTCTCCAGCGCCTGAAGGTAATCCTGCGGCAGGTCATTCCCGATAACGCTTACGAGGCGGACGTCGTCGTGAAAGTACGAAGCTGACAGTGACGCGTAGGTAGCACTGCCTCCGAAGATATTGTCGGCGCTACCAAACGGCGTTTCTATGCCATCAAGCGCGACGGTTCCAACCACCAAAATGCTCACAGCTGCTCAAAAATTGATTGTAATTGTGCGATAGCGTCTCGAAAACCAGTGCAATGTACAAGGCGCGCGAAATGAAAAGAACCCGCTTAGGCCAATTCAAGGTGAAAATAACTCCCATGCATACAACACCCGGAAGTAGCGTGCAATGCACGGAATCACTGCGTTGCACTTCCGGGTGATGATGGTTCGTTGAGCCACAGGCGAGCGCAGCTTGCTATCGCTTGCGAACCCAATCGCTTACTGTTTTAACCGCGAAGGCTGCCACCGCTGCCTTGGCCGCATTCTTAAGGGCACCAGCGAAGCGATTGCCCTTTTCCTGAGCAGTTTGAGCCGCTTCACGGGCTGAATCTTCGACAGCTTCGGCGATGGGTTTGCCCTCGCGCTGCGCCTGCTGCACGGCGTCGCCCAGGTCCTTCGTGGCTTCCTCGGCAAAGCGTCGCATCCGGCTGGAAGCCTCCTTGCCGTAGGTTTGGGCTTGCTTTTTCGCTGTTTCAGCAAACTTGGCAGCGTCGCCGGACACCTGTTGCCCCACCTCTCTGGATCGCTCACGCGCAAGCTTGCCCCACTCCTCGGAGAGGGTCCGAAGCTGGTTACTGAGCTTGTGTGCCCGGTCGCCCATATCGTCACCGGCCTTCTCCGCGTACACCCGCGCCTGCTCCGCGAGCTTTTGCGCCTGCCTGCTGGCACGCTCTGAGAGAGGAGGCGGAGGAGCCGGCGAACGCCACTTGGCTATCGCAGCCCCGAGCGTAAGACCGGCCGCCGCGGCAATGCCAATGGCAATTTTCGGATTCCGGCGCACCCAGGCCTCAAGGCGCGAGCCCGAAACAGCATCTTGCGCATCTGCCACATCGTCTTTTAATGCCCCCAGTGCGCTATCAAGCTCTTTGCGAGCACGGTGATAGGTATCGGCAATCTCGTCAGCTCGCTGCTTGGCGTGCTCCTGCGCACCCTCGGAGACGTCGGCGGCTCGCTCGGCGGTAGCACGTGCATGCTCCCGGGCCTTTTGCTTGGCCTTACCGATCGTCTTCTCAGCTTCAGCCGCAGCCTTCTCCGCCTCCTCGGCAGCCGAATCTGCAGCCTGCGCCGCTTTATCACCCAGAGACTCATCGCCTGAATCCTCAGCTTCGGGCCTGCCCTCGGCCTCTGATGCAGACGTCTCTTCTGTTGCTTCCTGCTCTTTCTGATCCTTGTCAGCCATGGTATACGTGTTATTCGTCAGGTTGAAGAGGTTGCGTTCGTGGCGCTTCAGAGGCGGCGAAAGATCGCCGTAAGAATCAGGCCTGTAGCAAATGCACCACCAACAATGGGCAAGGGCGATTGCCTGATTGCTGAGCGACCGGCTTCTGCTGCTTCATCAAGAGCCTCGCGCGCATCGTGGACCTGGTTGGCCAATTGGATGTACGCCTCCGCACCCCACATCTGGGCCTTGAGCTTCAGCATTTCGGGGTCCATCCCGTTGCCGTCCGAACCGCCAAAATTGAGCTCGGGGAGGTCGTCCTCAAACTCATCTATAAACCGATCGAACGCTGGCAGATCGTCGGGCGTATCCTTGCCAAAAGGTGATGTAGGGTGCTCGCTCATACTATCGAGATTTTCTGAACGTTAAGTGTACGTACTATCCACTCTGGCTGAGGCATAAAGTTCGGTTACGACAAGATCGTAAGAGTAGTTTTATGATTCGGGCCTCGCGTTGATTATTCGAAAAAATGCCCGCGAACTCTAACGAAGGACATCGCGTTCACTTGCGCGTAACACTCGCGGTGCGTATAACTTAGTATCGGCTTGATGCCTCCCTCTCTGCCGTTTTTGTCGCCCTTCCGCTTGTCAAGGTCTATGTTTCTTTTGCAGTTGCCTTGCGGTCTATCCTGCCGCGCTACGATTCTCGGCCTACTGGTAATTCTGCTTTTGGGGCCGGTCACTGTAGATTCAGCCGAGGCACAGATCTCGTCCAGCCCTCCTGACGCATTTACGGAGGCGTACGAACTGTACCAGGACAATCTCTATGGTGCTGCCGCGAATGCTTTTCGTGCGTTGCGGAGGGATAACCCGCGCCATGTGAAGGCCGCCGAGGCACTTTATTATGAGGCCTCGTCACAGCTTGCGCTGGGGCGTATTGAGGACGCAGTCAGGCTTTTTAGGGTTTTTCAGCAGCGCTACCCTGCTCATCCACTCGCTCAAGAAGCCCGGCTTGCGCTGGGGCAGTATTTCTACGAGCAGGGCGACTTCGAGCAGGCCATCTCTACACTTTCTGATGTTGTCGATGATCGCCCCCCTGCCGAAGTTGCGGCGCAGTCGCTTTACTGGATGGGCTCTGCGGCCAATGAGCTTGGGCGTACCGACGAAGCAATCATGCACTGGCGTCGCGCAGCCAACGAGTATCGGCGTACGAGTGCGGCTCCCATGGCGCTCTACGCCATTGCTTTTGTAAATGTGGAGGCCGAGCGCTATGACGAAGCGGCCCGGGAGCTGGAACGGCTCTCTGAGCGATATCCCGATACGCCGTACGCCCGCGATGTAGGCCTCGCGCTAGCAGAAGCATACTACGAACTGGGGGATTACGAGCGCGCTGTACAGGAGATACGACAGCGCATGGGCCAGCTTGACGATCAGGCCCGCGACCGTGCAAATTTTCTGCTTGCTGAATCCTACAACCAGTTACGCGATAGCCAGAACGCGATTCGTTACTACCGTCGCTTTACAGAGGGGAATCCCAATAGTCCATTTTACAGAAGGGCCGTCTATGGACTGGCATGGAATTACCACTTTGAAGGCATTCACCAGTGGGCGGCGGAGCGCTTTGAAATCGTTGCAGACGGTCACGACGACGAGTTAGCAGAGCAGGCGTCCTACTACCGGGGCATCAACCTGAAACTCTCCCGGAATTTGCAGGGCGCGGTGTCGGCATTTGAGCAAACGGCAGAGCGATGGCCGGACGGTCTGAAAACCGCCGAGGCCCTGTTCGAGCTGGGGATGACACAGTACGAACTTCGCGAGTGGGACGCAGCCGAAGAGGCGTTTAGCCGCCTGATCAATAACCACGACGATAGTGAGTTGCTTGGTGAGGCGCTCCAGATGCGGGGGTATGCCAATATCGCCCGTGGCGCGTCCGACCAGGCCTTCGACGACTTTGACCGCGCTGTAGCTCTGGACGCCGCTCCTGAAGAGTTGCGGGATGAGATACGCTTTCAACGAGCATGGCTTCAGTATCGGACAGGTGATTATTCGAGTGCGTATGAAAGCTTCTCGGAACTTGTAAGCGAGGGGATCGACGGGCCGCGCGCCGGCGAAACGCTTTTCTGGCAGGCAGAAAGTCGGTATCAGCTGGGTGTATACCACGAGGCTGCCCAGCTTTTCGAGCGCTATCTGCGCGAACATCCCGGAGGCACCTATGTGGAGGCAGCGCACTATGCACTCGGCTGGTCGCTCTTTCAGCAGCAGCGATATGCCGAGTCGGTAAACGCCTTCAACCAGTTTCTCCGCGCCTATCGCGATGATGGTGGCGCCGTGCCCTATCGTACCGATGCTGTGCTCCGGCTTGCGGACAGTTACTTCGCCCAGCGACAGTTTCAGGATGCTATCACCACCTATCGCCGGGTGCTTGATGAGGGTGGAGACTACGCGCTCTATCAGATAGGCCAGGCGTACTACCATTCGGGCCAACCTCAGCAGGCCATCGATTCGTTTGAACAACTCCGGTCACGGTACCCGGACAGTCGATTCCGCGCTCAGGCGCTGTATTCCATCGCCTTCACCAAGTTCGAGAATCAACAGTACGAGGAGGCGATCGAGGCCTATCAACAGTTGATTGATGAGCGTCCTGGCACTAACATCCAGGCTGAAGCGCAGTACGCCATCGGTGATGCGCACTTCAACGCCGACGACCTCGATGAAGCGATGCAGGCTTATGAGGCTGTGCTTGATAGGTATCCGGAGTCCGGTGTGGTCGGGGATGCTGCTGCCGGTATCATGTTCGCGCTTGCAGCCCGAGGCGAGATCGACCGGGCAGATGAGGTAATCAACCGCTTCGCTGAACGAAATCCCGACTCCCCCATCGTCGATCAGATGCGGTTCAGAAAGGCCGAAGTGCTTTACCAGGACGGACGGCTCGATCGGTCGCTCAATGAGTTACAGCAGTTTATCCGTACCTCAGAGAATGTTGACCTGCTCCCCGACGCGTACTACCTGGTAGGCACCATTTATCAGGATCGCGATCGCCCGGATGAGGCGGTCGTTTACTTCCGCCAAATCGTGGATGCATACCCGATGAGTGGTCAGCGTGCGGATGCAGCCCGTCGCCTGGGGTCGCTCTACATGGAAATTGGCCGCTACGAGTCTGCTCTGGAGGCTTACGAAACGCTGGAGGGGGCAAGCCAGAATAATCAGCGGTTGCTCGCAGAGTCGCGTTATGGCCAGGGACGGGCACTACTCCGTCTCGGTCAGATAGATGAGGCGCGTGAGCTGCTGACATCGGCTGTTGATGAAGCTCCGGATGAGGCCACGGCTGCCCCTGCCCTTCTCGGCCTTGGGCGGGTTGACGAAGCCCAGGGCCGTGACCGCGAGGCACGCGAGAAGTACCAGCGGGCTGCCGACCTGCGCCAGGACGAAACGGGCGCAGAAGCGCTTTACCGCGCAGGTGCAATCGAGCTTTCCCTCGGAAACCTCGAACGCGCTGTCGAGCTGTTCAGCAGCGTTTCTGCCCGGTTTGGCAGCTATCCAGAATGGGTCGCTCAAAGCTACCTCGGGCAGGCGAGAGCATTCCGGCAACTGAACCGCCCGGGCGATGCACGCCGGATGTACGAGCGTGTTACCAACGAATTTGGCGACACACCCTTCGCCGAGACCGCCGAGCAAGAACTGGCACGGCTGTAAATCATGACGAATTACTCTTGCCGCAAAATCAATTCTTTCATGCGCAGGCTATTTCCACTTACTGTCGGGCTGCTTTTGTTACTGCTCGGCATGTCAGCCCCTGTAGTTGCACAGGATGCCGAGGAGACGAGGGAGGCGGAACGTGATACCACCATCCTTCCCAGCATCGCGCCGCAGGAGGTGGAGCTCCGTGGCCAGCTCGAAACCCGGTTCCCACAGCTGGAGCGACAGCCACTGGTAGGCTTCAACCCCCCACCCCGCGTCCCCATCATCTCCGGAGATCGGACACCTCTCATTGGGGAATACCGACAGGACACAGCCGACCTCCCGGGAAGCCCGTTGCGCCAGCCTGACATTGCCACGCGCTCGTTCGACACGGGGGAACCGCTTACCGGCTCGATTGAAGCGCTTTCTGGACGATTCTTTGATCGACAATCTCGCGTACGCGTGCACGGCGCGGTGTCGGATGAGCTGAGGCTCACCGCCGCGCTCAACTATCGCGGAAGTGAAGGCCACACGCCTGAAGGCGCTCTCACGGATGCTACCTCCGCCTCTGATGACCTGAACGCCAATGCAGGGCTTCAATGGCAACGAAGCGCGGTACGGGCGGATGTAGAAGCAGGGGGATTGTATCAGCAGTACAATCTGTTTGGAGCAACGCAGGAAGGGATGTCGCAGGTACCGACGCGCTCCGCACGAGGCTTTAACCTTCGTGGAGGGATTGATGTAGATCGCCCCGATCGTGTTTCCATAGATTCCGAGCTGGGCGTCTCGCTAACAACCGTAGAGTCGGATCGGATTGCCCTGGAGCCTGAGCAAGCATCACGCGCGGCCACCTCAGCATCCGAATCCCGCATCGAAGGAGAAGCTCTCGCCCGCATCCCCATCAGCCAGTTTTCAGTGCAATTACAGGGTCTGTTTGATGGCAGCAACCTGGACCTTGATGGCTTCGGCACCTCCAATGGCTGGTTGTACCGCTTCGCTGGTGGAGGTAGCCTCGCCTGGCACCCCCTTCGCGATCTCGAAGTGCGTGCCGGCGCGAAGGTCTTTGGATACTCGGACGACGTTTTCGTGTCAGGCGATGGCAGGGAGGAGATATTTGTAGCACCTGATGTCTCCCTGGACTGGTATCCGGGGCAGGGCGTCCATGTGTATGCCTACAACGAGCCCGGGACTGACAGGCACGATCTGCGATCTACATTCTCTGCCAGCCCGTTTCTTGAGAACGCACCTACGCTGCGCCCGACCGTCCGCCTCTGGGATGCTGAAGGTGGTGTGCGTGCCTTCTTCGGGCCAGTCCAGCTCGGTGCGCACGCCGGATATGAGCAGAACCCGACGCGCCGTTTCTTCGCAACACGCACTACGGAAGGATCCGTGCAGATGCAGCAACTTCACGGCGAGGCACGTGTCCTTTCCGTTGGGGCGTCCGCTTCCTTCACGCTTCCTATCGGCACACAAACGTCATTGCGGTACGTGTACCAGGATGCAGAGCTTACCGAGCTGAATAGCAGAATCCCGTACGTAGCCACGCATGTCGCAACGCTTGCGGTAACGCAGCCGTTTGCCGAGCGGCGCGGGCGGGTAACCATCGAAGGTACCATGGAGGAAGATCGCATAGCCCGGGTCGGCTCGTCCGAAACACTCGACACGTACCTGTCGCTCAATGCGCGTGCCTCCTACGATGTAAACGAAGTATTTTCCATAGTGGGGCGCGTTGACAATATTATTGGCTCCACCCTGGAGCGCTGGGAGGCGCATCCTGAAGCTCCACAGACTGTTTCCCTGGGCCTCCGGCTGCGCTGGTAGGCTATCGTCAATCATACCATACTCTAATTCAGATTCTGGATAATGCCCGCAATCTCTCGTGATCAGGTGGTAGCCGCTCTTGCTGAAACCCTGCGCGAACGCTTACTCGCACGAAAGCCCGCGCACGTCCCCGGCCTGGGCACCTTTTCGATCAACCATACCCCCAGCGAAGTTGGCGAATCGGAAGGTGAAATGGTGCTTACGGCCCCTCGGGATTACGTAGCATTTGAGCCCGAAGAGAAGAACTAAACTATCTGACCAAACCCATCTGACTGTTGTGTCCCGCCCTATGGCCGATCCCGTGATCACACAGGTCGCAAACCGTCTGGATATTCCAAAGTCTGAAGCTCGACTTGTCCTAAACGCCCTTTCGAAGCTGATTCATCAGCAGGCGCAGCGCGAGGGAAAAGTTCGCGTACCTGGCATTGGCATATTCGAGGACGACGAGGGTACGCTTAAATTTCATCCCGATGATTCGCTGGAGCGCCTGGCAAATCACCGGTACGAGAGCATGACGCCATTAGCACCCGTTGAGCTGCCAGACGAAATCTACGCTGCCGCCGCACCTCCAGAGGATACTGCTGAAGACCGGGCTGAGGCGCGGGATCAAAAGAGTGACGAAACAGCTGTGCCTCCCCTCGCCGATGCTGAAGATGGTTATGCGGAGCCCGACGACAAGGAAGCTGCCTCAACGGAGATTGTGCCTGAAGATGCAGGGGCGGAAGAGAAGGTAGAAACAGAGGAATCCGTGCCTGTCGACGCGTCTGATGAGGGCGTTTCCGCTGCAGCTGAAGATCGCCCGGCCGAGGATCGCCCTGTCGAGCCATCCGAAAGAGATGAAAAGCGCTCCAGAGCACCGTTTGTGGTTGCCATTGCCGTACTGCTCTTGCTTGCTGGCGGTGCCGGTGCCTGGTGGTTTATCTCAACGGACCGCGAAGTGCCCCCGGCGGATGAAGAGATGGCGATCGTAGAACCAGAAACCGAGGAAGAGCCTCTCGCCGAGGAACCGGAAGAAGATCCGTCGGGCGTTCCCGATGACGATGCGGCCGTGCCTACTGACGACCCCGCAGATGAGGCCGCTCCTGCTGAAGAGGAAGCGGCACAGCCCGAAGCGATCGTACCGGGTGAGGGTGGTTACAGCCTGGTTGTCGGTTCAACAACCGACGGCTCAGACGCAGAATCGATATTTAACACCTATCAATCGGATGTAGAGGCGCAGGATCTTCCGATAGCCATTGTATCTACATCCGAAAATGGCGCCACTCGCTATCGCGTCGTTGTCGGGCAGTTCACCTCCCAGGCTGATGCAGATAGCGCGCTGGAGGCCCACGCCGACATCCTCCCTGGCGATGCCTGGGTACTCGCGCTGTCGACCGATATGTCGGTCAATTAATTGCTTTTAATCACACGTAGCTTTTTACCCCTTATGCTGTCCTACTCCCTCGCCTTACTGCAGGCAGTTGATCTACCGGATGGTGCAGAAGCACCGGCCGAAGAATCCATGACCGTCCTGGAAACACTGATGCAGGGTGGATGGGTCATGATTCCCATCCTGATCCTCTCCATTTTGGCTATCTATCTGTTTGCCGAGCGAATGATTACGATCCGCAAGGCGGCCTCTGATCCCGAACACATCACCGCCCGGGTGCGCGACTACGTGCAGTCCGGAGATATACGAGGCGCCATCAGCTTCTGTAATCAGCTGGACAAGCCGATGACGCGTATTTTGAAACGGGGTCTGGAACGCTTGGGGCGCCCGATTTCCGAGATTCAGGATGCAGTCGAGGCAGAGGGGAAGAACGAGGCGTTCAAGCTGGAGAAACGCACGGACTATCTGGCGAGTATTGCCGGTATTGCACCGCTTATTGGCTTTTTCGGTACGGTGCTGGGTATGATCTCAGCCTTCCAGGAGATTCAGCGTTTTGAGGGCAATGTTAACGCCAGCGTTCTTGCGGGCGGTATCTGGGAAGCCCTGCTGACGACTGCGTTTGGACTGGCCGTCGGTATCCTGGCGTTGTTCTTCTACAACTATGTACTTAGCCGCATAAAGCGCCAGGTGAACGACATGGAGCGCACTGCCACGGACTTCATTGATCTGCTGCAGGAGCCGGCCACGAAGTAATTCTGGCTCCCACCCTCTTTTGATGTAGACCCTTCAGACAATGGACTTCAAGTTTCTGGAAAAGAAGGAGCCGCTGAGTGTGTTCAGCCTCGCAGGCCTTGCAGACATCATTCTGCTGCTGCTGATCTTCTTCCTGCTCACCTCCAACTTTATTCCGCAGTTCGGCATTCAGGTCAATCTGCCGCAAACCGATGCGTCTGCTCCGACCGAAGCGCTACACGTAAACGTGGCTATCACAGGGGAAGGACGTTTCTATGTTGGCCAGGATGAGGTTACGCGTGACGCGCTGCTTGCCACTATCCGGGAGGCGCGGGGTGACCGGACGTCGCTGCTGCTTCGTGCCGATCGCGATGCGACGGTAGATCAATTTGCCGCCGTGGCCGGCGCCGCACGTGCACTTGACCTTCGCGTACTAATGGCGACTGAGCGAGAAGACCTGACGCCTCGATAGCGACACGCTACGCGGCCTATCCGTGCCACCAGCTACGGTCCAGGGACCGGTACTGAATAGCTTCTGAGAGATGGTCGGGCCGTATTGATGGACTTCCCTCCAGATCGGCGATCGTACGGCTAACCTTCAGTATCCGATCAAATGCTCGTGCACTGAGCCCGAGCTTGCGGATCGCCTTCTTCAGTAATTGCATTCCCGTGTCGTCAAGCTCACAATACTTGCGAACGTGGCGAGAGCTCATCTGGGCGTTGCAGTGGATCCCCTGATGCCTGGCATAACGCTGCTCCTGTCGAGATCGAGCAGTGACCACCCGTTCACGGATCGACGCGCTCAACTCTCCATCATGCGGCCCGCTGAGTTCTTCGAAAGGCACCGGCGTAACCTCAATGTGCAGATCGATCCGATCCAGCAGTGGTCCGCTGATCTTCCCAAGATATCGTTGCACCTGTGGAGGAGCACATACGCACTCCCGGTTCGGGTCGGTGAGGTAGCCACACGGACATGGGTTCATGCTGGCGAGCAGCATAAACCGGGCGGGATACTCAACTGTAAAGCGGGCCCTGCTGATGGTGATGCGTCCCTCCTCCAGCGGCTGCCGAAGAACTTCCAGCACCTGGCGCTTAAATTCGGGCAACTCGTCGAGAAAGAGCACGCCATTGTGAGCGAGCGAGATTTCGCCCGGCATCGGGTGCGCGCCACCCCCGCACAACCCTGCATCCGAAATAGTGTGATGGGGCGCCCGGAAAGGCCGGGTCGCTACAAGCCCGCGCCCGTTAAGCTTCCCATCGACAGAGTGAATCTTCGTGGTTTCCAGGGCTTCATCGGGGCTAAGCGGTGGAAGGATGGTTGGAAGGCGCCGGGCCAGCATGGTTTTACCGGAACCCGGTGGCCCCACAAGCAAGCCGTTGTGCCCTCCTGCGGCCGCCACTTCCATCGCCCGTTTAACGTTTTGCTGGCCCCGTACTTCCGCAAAGTCGATATGATATTCGCGGGCCTGTCGGAAGAGGGCATCCATATCCTGAACCAGTCGATCCGGCCCACCCCTTCCAGTAAGCAGGTCCACCGCGTCGCTGATCGTCGATACCGGGTAAACCGTGATCCCTTCTACGACACTGGCCTCGGCCGCATTCTCGACCGGTACCATCAGCGCCTCACGTCCCTCCTCGCGAGCCTTCAACGCCATCGGAAGAACGCCCCGCACGGGCCGGACCCTGCCGTCCAGCGCCAGTTCTCCAACAATAGCAAATTGCTGCAACCGCTCAGAAGGCACGTGCTCGATACACGTGGCAAGGAGCCCCAGCGCGATGGGTAAGTCAAACGCCGCTCCCTCCTTGCGAACATCTGCAGGCGCAAGATTAATCGTTACACGTCCTCGGGGGCGCGGTAGACTGGTATTGGAGAGCGCCGCGAAAATCCGGTCGAGGCTCTCCCTCACCGCACCATCGGGTAGCCCTACTACGGTGTAGCCGGGCACACCGCCGGCCACGTGCGTCTCGATGGCGATAGGCAGGGCACTTACCCCGACTACCGTCGATGACCATACGTGTGATAACATCGGTCGGAGTCCCAGTGGGTGTTCTATCCAACAACGAGTAGACACATGGACACCTGCAAACATAACCTCTGGTACGAGCAAGGCTGCGTGTCCACTACGTAGACTTCATAACGTGTTCGAGAGGGTGTGAGAAACCTGTTTCGAAGTGGTTGCGGGTTTTCGTTTGATTACCCCGGGCGTATATTGCCATCGATCGCGTGACTGTATCGCGCGGGATGTTTGACTCCACTACGTGTTCTGATGGCCGCCTCTACCGACATCCAGCAGCGCTCTGATCGAGTGCATCGGGTTTTCCTGTGGTCTCTTGGCATCTTTGCAGGATCCATTGCCTTTAGCATTCTGGGGATACTGAGCCTGACGCTGTATCCGCCAGCGCTCGAATTCTTTGCACCCATGTTGTCGCAGCTGATCCAGGGCCCGACATGGGTCTACATGACGCTGCTTGGCATCATCCCGATCTTGATGTACACCCCGTCGCTCGGGGCACGCCGAATGACGATTTTTCTCGTATGGGGTTGCCTGATTGGTGGTGGAAGCGAGCTAATCGGCACGACTGGCTGGCTGAGTGATCTCGTCGGACTCTCGTGGTCTCTACCGTTCGGGGATTACACGTACACCGGATGGCTCGGGCCGGAATTTGCGGGGCACGTCCCGTACTTCATTCCGCTCTCGTGGTTCGCGATGGCGATCATATCGCTGGATCTGGCGCGACGGATTCCCACAGGACGGTTCACACGCGTACTGATCGCAACGACGTTTATGGTCCTCTGGGACGTATCCCTGGACCCTGCCATGAATGGAGCCGGTAGCGCCATTGGTACCGTCCCATTCTGGGAGTACGCCGCCGACGGTTTCTACTACGGGATGCCGCTTAGCAACTGGGTCGGCTGGTTTGTTGTCTCCTACATCATCATGTGGGGGTACGAGGTTCTGGGGGGCGGTCTTGATCATATCCACAGCTATGCGCCGGTGGTTTATCTCCTAAACTGCCTTTTCCCTCTGCTCATACTTGCGGTACAGGGTCTCATAATCCCGCTGTTTGTGGGCATCATAGCGACTGCGATTCCGTTTGTTACGGTACATTACTTCGGAAGCGGGTCGTTACTTCCATCATATCCCCCGCACCAACGTGCCATTACGCCTGCTACGTCCAGCCGCTGATATGACGACTCCCACGCTACCATCACGAATTGATTCGGAGCGTGATGTGTGGGAAGCGTTTCGATATCATTCGCGTACGTTCTCCATGGCGACGCGGCTGCTTCCGCGCAACGTACAGATGCCCATCGCTATCCTGTATCTCTTCTGTCGTCGGGTGGACTCACTGGCGGATAACGACGTATTTGAGATTGGAACGGACGCAGCGCTGGAGGAGCTATCTTCCTTACGTCATAAGCTCACAGCGACGCTCGAAGCACGCCCACCTGATGAATACCTGTGGCGTCATCTCGCTCATGTCCATCAGCAGTTCAACCTGGTGCCTGAAGCTTTACATGAGCTACTTGATGGCGCAGAATGGGACCTGAAGGGGCGCACCGTACGAACTGAGGCGGACTTGATCCATTACGCGAACCTCGTTGGAGGCAGCGTTGGAGTCATGGTGTTACCCTTTCTGGTGAGGGATCGGGCCGATGTGGAGCGGCTTGAGGTTCCTGCGCGCAATATGGGCATTGCAATGCAACTAACCAACATTCTGCGGGACGTCGGGGAGGATTTCAACGACCTGGACCGTCTGTATTTGCCGGAGCAATGGCTTTCAGAGTATGGTATCGCTGAATCCCATCTTCAGCAAGACGACGTCCCGGCCTCCTATCCGCTTCTTCTGGAGCGCCTGATGCGGGAAGCGGAAAACCGCTACGAGGCAAGCATCTCTCAGATCGATGCGCTCCCTTTCAACGTTCGCATGGGAATTCGCTCGGCCGCTCGCATGTACCGGGAAATCATGAATGAAGTACGACGCCGCCGGTACGACAACCTCACGGGGCGCGCCTATGTCTCTTTCTGGCGAAAGGCCTCGCTAATCGTTTACGATGGGTACGAGCGTCGCAAGTCTAAACTGCACGTGCGCAGGCCTGCGAGGATCGAATGAAGCCATTGCTTACGTGGCTCGTGAAGCAACTGATGCTTCGATCCATGCGAAGCACGTTTGCTGAGGTACGATGGGTAACGCCGCTTCCCGAACTGCCAAGGGACCGCCCTCTCATTCTCTATGCCAATCATCACTCATTCTATGACGGCTACCTGTTGTGGCTCATCGCCGATCACTGGCAGGGTAGGCGCCCCTTGATGTGGATGGCTGAGTGGGATCGGATGCCGATCTTCGCGATGGTTGGCACGCATCCGTTTCCACCAGATGATGCCAGGCGCCGGGCGGCAACCCTACGTCGCACGGTGCGCACGTTTCGGGAAGACTCCTCTGCTGCTCTCGGGTATTTTCCTGAAGGACGACTCCACCCCCCGGAAGAAAGTGTCCTGCATTTCGACACCAGCTTTATGAGCCGCATGGATCGACTCTTTCCTGAGAAATACTGGTGGCCCATCGGCATTCACCTCACGTGGCGCACATCCTCTAAGCCGGTCGCCTGCGTTGGTGGCGGAGATTTCCACGCTACCGTTACCGGCAATGAGGTTGACACTCTGCGCAAAACACTGCAAACGGTACGAGAGCAAAGCGTGACGCACGGCCATCTGCTGCTTCAAGGATCGAAGGACGCAAACAGCCGATGGAACTTTGGTGCGCTACGCAGGCTATTTGCGCGCTACCTGTAATTATTGCTCCGGCTACGGAGTAGTTCGTCAGTACAAATTATTTCTCTCGGTTTATGACGAGTGTCGCACTGCTCTTCCTGTTCATGAGCATTTTCCCTGACTCCCTGCACGTGCTGTACGAAGAGGGCGACATCGAAGGCCTGGAAGCGCTGTGTGAAGAGCCGGAGAATCTGGTAACGGATCTGATGTGCCGGTACCGACTCTACCCACTCACGGAAAATGAAGCACTTCTCGAAGACATCCCAACCTCGCTGGATGATGGATCTGCCACCGAGTTCGCGCTACTCTCCGGCCTCTGGGGTTACAAAACGGGCAATGCCTCCGCTTTTCAGATGCCCCGCTTCGGGATGCGTTCGAATCGCTTGATGACTCGGGCGAAGGAAAAGAATCCGCTGAATCCGCTTGTCTTGCTAATTAACGGTCAGTCTCTGCTCTACCGACCGAGCTTTATTGGCGGGGATGACCGTCAGGCGCTCGAACAATTTGAGCTACTTCGCCGGGTTGTGCCCAACAATCCGGAATACGGTGTTTCGAAAATAGAGGCCGATATGTGGTACTGGTACACGTTGGAAAAACTCGGGAAGTCCGAAGCTACGTCGATGCGCGAGGAACTGCTGGAGTCCGATCCGCCTCCTACGTTCCGCGACTTTATCGAAAACCCTCCCGACCTGGACGAGGCCCGTTCGTAGCGAGCATTTGCCCGGGGCGGTGTCTCTGTATGACACTCTTCCTTACCCTTCTGCATGCGGGTCTGCTGGTACTGCTGGGCCTGAACTGGCTGTACCTCCGGTCGGCCCGGCGCATCGATTTCAAAAATGAGCGCGTGCCCCGGCTCTCGGTTCTCATTCCCGCGAGAAATGAACAAGAGAACCTCCGCCGTTTGCTGCCCTCGCTCGCCGCGCAGAGTTATCCCAATCTGGAGGTTATCATCTACGACGATGCCTCCGAAGACGACACCTGGCAGGTTATTAAGCAACTGGGTGATCCCCGGGTTCGTGCCTTGCGAGGAAGCGGTCCGCCTGAGGGTTGGATGGGGAAACCCCATGCGCTGTATCAGGCCGCGAAAGAAGCTACGGGAGACCGTCTGCTATTCCTTGATGCAGATGCAAAACTCCTCCATCGCGGCGCTTTGCGTAGCATGATAGCGCTTCACGAGGGGCTTCCCGCGAATGCAGCGCTTACTGGCCTCACCAAGTTGCGAGGTGCCGGCGGACTTCTGGTAAGCCTTGTACCCAATGCCATACTGGTAGGCCTTCCGTGGTTTCTCGTGCGATACATCCCCTGGTCTGCCCTTAGCGCTGTGAATGGGCAGTGCTGGATGATTGATGCGCGCACATATCGCGATCTTGAACCACACGAGGCGGTGAAAAATGAGATTCTGGAAGATGTGATGATCGGCCGCTATCTCAAATCACAGGGCGTTATTCCGTACTTGCGTGATGTTCAGCAAGACACGGCTGTATACATGTACCGGTCATTTGCCGACGCCTGGCTTGGTTTTCGCAAAAATGCATACCTGATCCTCGGGGGTACTCCTCTCTCCTTCGCTGCACTCTTTACACTGTTCGGGCTTACCTTTGTCTGGGCCCCGTTCTTCGGTTGGTGGCTTTTGATAACGATCTTCGCGTTCAAGATTCTAACCGATCGAATCGCAGGCTTTGGCTGGACTATTTCCCTCCTTGCCCCAGTGTCGTATTTTCTCGGATGGATACAGCAGCTGGATTCCGCAATTCATCACTGGATTGGCCGCGTATCGTGGAAGGGTCGCAAGGTTGAATAGCATGAAATACTCCCGCATCTGGAACGCAAAAGGATGAAGATGTCGCAGATGCTTCTTACATTTGGTATATCATCGACTCCTTATCTGACCGCCATGTAGCCCATGCCTTCTCGAGCCGCCCTCATCATATCGCTCGTTTTGTCCATCATTATGGTCGTGTTTGCCCTTGCAAATACGCACACCATCGAAATCAATTTCCTCCTCTTTACTACTCCTGCGTATCCTGTGGCACTGACGCTCATTGTGACCTTCGCTATGGGCGTGCTGGTTGGGATACTTGCAACATATGCAACGAAAAAGCAGAAACAGAAGCGCGCGCGGGAAGGATTAGGCACAAAGCCTTCACCACCAGATCCTCCATCTCCGGGGCGCTCCAAGGGCAGTTCAGGACCCACGTTCGGCACAGGCTCGTCCGGCCCTTCATCCCGTGACAAATAGCGGTTACACCCCGGCACGTGCGCTCGCGATGGGCGATACCATTGCCGTTGTGGCTCCGGGTAGTGCTCCTGACGAACACCGGCTACAGGACGGAATCGAACGCCTGAAATCACTCGGGCTACGCATAGTGAACCTGGCGCAGGGTAACGAGCCATACGGCTATCTGTCCGCTTCAGATTCTGTCCGTTGCAGTGCGTTGAATGATGCTATTCGCGACCCGAATGTGCGGGCGATCATCTGCGCTCGGGGTGGATACGGTACCATGCGCCTTCTTCAGGGCATCGATTACGCGGAGCTGAAGAAGCAGCGAACCCTCATCATCGGCTACAGCGATATAACCGCGCTGCAGCTCGCTACTCTTGCGCGTTGTCAGCTTTGCACGCTCGCCGGACCAATGGTTGCGCCAGACTGGCCTGAGCTGACTGACGGGCAGGCGCAGCAGTTTCGCTACTTCACTGGAATGGAACCGTACATTCCAGCTTCGCATGACCTTACCACCCGTGTAACAGGCGAGGTTGAGGGCCCGCTGATTCCGGTAACGCTGTCCATGTTGATTTCGCTTCTTGGTACGCCCTATCTGCCAGATCTTGATGGATCGATACTGGTGCTCGAAGAAATCGACGAAGCTCCCTACCGCATCGATCGAATGCTCTGTCAGCTTAGCCTTGCTGGGATTCTGGATCGGCTTGGAGGCGTCGTGCTGGCGTCATTTAGCGGTTGTGATCCGCTCCCAGGCAAACCATCGCTGAGCATGGATGATGTGTTCGATGATTACGTTGCGAATGCGGGCGTACCGGTAGTCTCCGGCCTTAATTTCGGCCATCTCAACGGATCTGTGTATCTGCCGTTTGGCGCGCCTGCTCGACTTGAAGCTGCAGACGAACGGGCCACCCTTCACATCCTGAGCAGTCCTGTTGGCTAAATTCGTTTGCTCTTAAAAGCGATGGCGTCGTGTATATCGTACACTGCCCGTGTCCGCACTACGTGACCCACCCCAATACCATGCGACTTGCGCTCTTTGCCTCAGGAGGTGGCACAAACTGCCAGGCAATTATCGATGCCGTTGAAGACGGCTCCCTCGACGCCACCATTGTCTGCTGCATAGCGGACCGGAGCAGTGCGGGTGCCCTTAATCGAGCGACTGCGCACGACATTCCCACTCAAGTCGTGTCTCCAAACGAACACCGTGCCACCGACAAGTTTGCCTCGTCGATGC
>SLED01000257.1 GCA_007124945.1 Salinibacteraceae bacterium
GCACCCGATTTACAATCACCGCGTCTACAGCGTAGCCATAGAGCTGCAAATAAGTATACGCCCGTCGGGCCTCACGGATGACCATGCACTCCGGATTTGTTACGAGGCGAATGCTACTTCGCCGGGCATCACTTAATACTTCCTGGATGCGCTGAAGCTTCCCGAAGAGGTGATCCAGCTCTTCGTATCCTTTATCAAGAGGGATTCCGGTAGTCTTGCGCAACCCAAAGCCAAGGGTTTCTATGGCGGTCTTCTGGAAAGGAAGTGCCCGTGATATCCACCACTGTGTTGCCTGAGGGAGCGTTAACAAGCTGAGCGTTTCTCCCGTTGGGGCGCTATCAACAATGATGACGTCGTAGGCGTCTTCTTCGTCGAACTTTTCGAGCCACAGTAGGGCAGATGCCTCGGCCATCCCGGGTAGTGCAGCCATCTCCTCGGCAGCGATCTTCTCAACCCCCTGCCAGCGAAAGGCGGTTAGCATAAGTTGCCGCACGTTGCCCCAGTACTTCTGCATCGAGTAATACAGGTCGATCTCCTGAGCAAACAGGTTCTCTGAAACCTCAACCGGCTCCGGTGAGAGGTGCTCGTCCAGTGCATCCGCCAGGCTGTGTGCGGGGTCGGATGAGAGAACGAGTGTTCGTTTGCCCTGCTGGGCGATAGCACGCGCTGTGGCGGCAGCACAGGTAGTTTTTCCGACGCCACCTTTACCCGTGAAAAGTATGATACGTGTAGGCATGAAGGTGCCGGTTTGAGCGCGAGAAATTGCCGCCGATACTCCTACTTGTAGCCGCGTGCACCGGTGCAATGAAGGTCAGTTCCAGCGCGTTTAACTTTTTTGTCAGTCTGCAACACAAGCGTGCTTTCGCCTGTTGCTCCCTACTATAGTCTTTAAGCTGTTCCAATCGAATTCGTTGTTTACACTCCATGGCTACAGATACGCCAACCCTTACCCATGTAAGCGCCCAAGGCGGTGCGCGCATGGTCGATATTACAGAAAAGAAGTCTACTGTGAGAACTGCAGTGGCGAAAGGCCGCGTCCTGCTTGGTCCAGAGGCGTTTCAGCAGGTGCGAGATAATAATGTAAATAAGGGCAACGTGCTCACCACCGCACAGATTGCCGGCATCATGGGGGCCAAGCAGACGAGCAAGCTTATTCCGCTCTGCCACGATGTTTCAATCAATGGTGTTGAGGTGGAGTTTACGCTCAACGAGGAGAAGCATGCTATCGATATACGGGCATATACGCGCTCTGTGGGAGCCACGGGCGTGGAAATGGAAGCGCTGACCGCGGTTTCGCTGGCCGGACTGACTATCTACGACATGTGCAAGTCGATCACGAAGGATATCCAGATTACGGATATCCATTTGCTTGCTAAAACGGGAGGCCAGAGCGGCGATTATCGCAAATCCGAAGAGCAGGCAGCCGCGGTTTAACACCGGTGGGTTCTTTTTCTCATCAGGCGGCCGTAAGGTATTTCCCCAAGCCAGTTTACGATATGAGTGACCAGTCGACAGCGTCCCGTGAGGCATCCAACGCCGCCCGTGTGGCGAACTTTATCGCCTTTTCTACCATCGGAGCAATTGGTACGACGCAGGATCTTGCGCGGGCTGTGTTGCAAAGTATGCGCGATGCAGATCCTGACCCCGACATGGTGGCTGAGGAGACACTGGTGCTTGTTGCGACTGCATCGGCGCGTGCAGCTCAGGTAGGGCTGCAAGATGAACCGGCCATCGCCGAGGTTGCAGTCAAAACACTGATCGAGCTACCCTTTACGTATCGGGACTACCTTATCGGCGGGGCGATCATCGATGAGCAGGATCCGGATCTCCTCGATGAGAACGACGAAATCTATCAACGGCTCGAGCGCAAGCAGGAGTTCTACTCGCTGCACTTTCCGCAGGGGCAGTTTCCCGGCGAGCACGTGCTCTCAGATAAGATGAGCCTGTGGATGGGTCGCATTAGTCCGCCAGGATTGCCGCAAACCCCTACAGATCGGATGAGCGATCTGGAGGTGGTGGATGTGTTGCTGACGCATCTGAAACTGGTGCTGGCGTTTGGCAGGCGTGGGGGCCTTGAGGCGTAGATTCGCCTGAATTAGCTCACATCTTCTACGATTACGCGCACCACTTCTATGCGCCTCGCCGTCGCGCGTTGGATGGTGAACTGGCAGCCGTCGTAGGTAAAAGTTTCCTGTGGTTTTGGAATGCGACCGGTGCGCTCCAACAGGTATCCACCAAGGGTTTCATACGCCCCCGATTCCAGTCGTACACCCGTAGCCTCCGCAAAATCGTCGAGCGAAATTGCTGCATCAACCAGATAAATACCGGGCCGGACCTGCTGAATATCCTCCTCGTCAACATCGAACTCGTCCTGGATGTCGCCGAAGAGTTCTTCCAACAAGTCTTCTCTCGTAATCAGTCCTGCCGTGCCGCCGTACTCGTCCACCGCAATGGCTATAGAGGTGCCGGACGCAAGAAACTCGCGTAGCAGCTTCTTGGAGAGTTTTGCCTCAGGCACGAAGCGCACCGGTCTGATCATCTCTTCTAACGAGGTGGGATTCTGAAAAAGATCGTGCGCAAACACAATTCCGATGATGTGGTCGATGTTGTCCTCAAAGACCGGGATGCGGGAGAATCCGGTATCGACAAAGCGCCTTCGCGCTTCCTCAACGGAGGCTGTTGCCAGTAGTCCTTCAATTTCGGTACGGGGGACCATCGATTCCTTAACGCGCAGCGTGCCGAGCGTAAAAACGTTCGACAGCAGTGTGCTCTCTTCTTCGTCGAGGTCCAACTCGCCACTGGCAGTTGTCTCCTGAATCAAAAGCTCAAAGTCCTGGCGCAGGTACTGGGTGAGCGTGACGGCATCGGCACGAAGGATGCGTACAAGATGGTTGGATGCCCAGCCCGCGACTACCACAATTGGAAGAAGCAGATAGTAGGTGATCCGTAGGGGGATGGCCAGTAGCAAGACGAGGCGGTCGGCATGCTCGCGCATGATGGTTTTGGGGATTATCTCCCCGAAGAGCAATACTACAGCAGACGCTACGATCGTCTGCGAGCCCAGCACCAGTACCTCGACACCAGCGCGTACGCCCAGCCATTCAGCGTATACGAATGTAAAGGCGGGCTCCAGGTAGAAGGCCATGAGCGTGGAATAGATGACCAGGGCCACATTATTGCCGACCAGCGTCGTGGTGAGAATCGTTGACGGGTCGTTAAGAAACTGCCGGACCAGGCGGCCGGACCGATCTCCGCGATGCGCGTGCATCTCGGCACGCAAGCGGTTAGCTGAGACGAAGGCAATCTCCGAGCCCGAGAAAAAGGCGCTCAGAAAAAGCATCAACAATATGACGGCGAGCTCCATCGCGCAAGTAGCGTAGCAGATGCAGGGCCGGTACGCTCAGCGCACCATCCCTCGGCTTACTCTCCGGAAAAATCGGGGGTACGTCGGTTCAGGAATGCGTCGACGCCTTCCTGAAAATCCTTCGTGCCGCAGGCCTGGCCGAAGAGTGCGGCCTCATAGCGCTGACCATCCTGAAAGGCGCCATCGCTTGCGCGGAGCGCCTGTAGCGACATTGCGACGGCGAGGGGAGCCTTCGACGCAATCGTCTCAATCATTTGGCGAGCGCCGCTCAAGAGTTCGTCAGCCTTCACCACACGGTTCACGAGGCCGATGCGCTCCGCTCGGGTAGCATCTACGCGGTCCCCGGTTAAAATCATTTCCGTAGCGATGCCATAGCCCACCAGACGCGGCAGCCGTTGCGTTCCACCATATCCGGGCAAGATACCCAGATTTACCTCTGGTTGCCCAAAGGATGCGTTTTCAGACGCTATACGAAGATGGCAGGCCATGGCCAGTTCGCACCCACCTCCGAGCGCGAAGCCATTCACGGCCGCTATTACAGGCTTGGGCATCTGCTCAATCCGGTTGAAAACTGCCTGCCCGCGCGCGGCAAACCGGTGCCCACTTACGGGGTCCAGGTCGGGAAACTGCTGGATGTCGGCGCCTGCCACGAATGCCTTTTCGCCTGCTCCCGTAAGTATCACTCCGCGCACCTGCTCGTCCATCCGCGCCGTGCGAAATGCGCGATCAAGCTCGTTCATCACGGCCTGATTCAACGCGTTAAGCGCCTTGGGCCTGTCAATTGTTACCGTCAGGATGCCATCGTCATCGCGCTCGTAGCGTAGTACGTCAAAGTCCATAGAGAAGGGGAGAGGTCGGGAGTTGGTGTTGGGTCAGTTGCGTAAGCCTTCGCGGCGCTGCGGATTTTCTGCTGCTTCTTCAGTTGCTTCTGGTTCTTCGATGTCAAGCGTATCGAGATCATCGTGCACCTCATCGAGGAACGAGGTCGTCTGCGAGAATACTGATTCGATCTCATCGACAGAAGCCTCCGTTTCGTGTACTTCATCCAGCAGCATGTCGAGCTGGAAGGTGATTTCCTCCGGATTCCGCAGGGTCATAGATTGCTCGTGGATGTACCGGACGACGTCCTCGATGGTCTCCAGCTGTGCATCGATGACAGCCAGGTTTTCGCTTCCGTGTTTGAAACGCTGCAGGCGCTGCTCCAGAATCCGGAGCCGTCGCTCCTTGATGGATTTGACCCGTGGCGGGTCGGTCTGCATATCCTGTTTTAACTGCTGAATCGCCTCCTCAACGTCCAGCTTAGCGTCGTCATGGGTGTGATTCTCATAGCGTTCCTTCTGGTACATCAGGTTGAGGTAGGATTCCAGCAGGCCATCAAGTTTTTGAAGATGGCTGTCGAGCAGGCCCTGCGAGGCATAGCTCATCTTTCGGTAGTTGGTGGCGATCTCATCCTGTAGCTTTCGCAGACGTGCGTAGCGCCGCTGCCCGTAGTTCGACAGCTGCCGGAAGAGCTCCTTGGTAGAGGGCGGCTCCTGATCAGCAGCCTTTTTAGCACGAATGTAGCGGCGAAAGCGCTGCTGCTGCGGCACGGTTCCGAGATACAGTAACTCGGCACCGGCCGCCATTGTCAGTATGAGCTCGAAGAGCCACGGAATGCCACTTTGGAGTCCCACGCCCGCCGCTACCGCAAGGCTTACGATAATGAAGACCAGATTCCACGGCAGCAGGAGCGCTTCCTTCGTATAATTAATGTCGTCTGAAGAGCTCATCTGCTACGAAGACAAAACGAGAAAAATTGCAAATTAGCGCTGGCGCCCGAGTGTCTTGCGTGGAGGGGAGGATGAAGACGATTTGTTTTGCTTCTGCCCGAGCGTTTTATCGTTCTGCTCAGCTTCTTTTGTCTCGGCTTCATCCCGGCGGGCGTCATGTTCACCGCGCGTACGTTCGTCGTCCGTTTGCGGAGTAGGTGTTCGCATGCGCTCCAGCAGTGTTCGAGCACGCTCCTCCACACCGGCCTCAGGCGATGGGTCGCGCGAAGACTCGGTTTCCAGTGCCACGTCAAGCCGCGCCTCGTTTCGCGCTGTTTCGAGAGCCAGCTTTCTGATCATTTCATCATGCGTATCGAGCACCTCCCGAGAACCACGAAGCATGCGATCCAGCGCAGCCTGGACTGACCGTTTGGCCTTCATCTCCCTGGCCATCTTTTTCAGGCGCCGGATATCGCGGAGGTGTGCTTTTTCCTCCTCCTTTATCCTGTCGAATTCGTCCTGCGTCATGGTTAAAAGCCAGCAAATGCGAGGATCGTACGGATCTACTGCGTGCGTCGCCGCTCCTTGCCGATCGTCTTCTCTCCCTCGGTCCGTTCTTTCTCAGGAATGTCGAGTTTTTCCTCCGACGTTTCCACTTCAGCGGCTTCCTCTTCTTTGGAGCCTTCCATATTCATCTCCAGTTTGAACTGCTTCACAAGCTCCGCGGCGCGCAGTTTCTCAGCATCCTCCTCAATCTTCATCGCTTCGGAGTCCACCGAGTCGAGCGCAAGCTCCATCCGGGCTTCGCTCTGCGCAGTTTCTTGATTGAGGCGCTGCACCATCTCCTCGTGCGTCTGATCCACACCCGAGACTTCAAACTGCTCCATCGCGTCGGCCACGCGGCTTTGCCACTTGGCTCGCTCGTGCGCGCGCATGGCGTCGCGGGCTTCCTGAATCTTCCGCTCTTTCTCTCGCATGAACGCCTTCTTCACCTGTAGCGACTTATCATAGGCCGCCGAGGCATACTTCAGTTGCTCTTTGTTACGCTGACGTTCCTCTCGGGCTTTTTCAAGCTGAAGCGCGTACTGCTCGGCGATATCATCGCGTTCAGACTGGATGGCAGCCTTGATCTTCGAGGTAAGGCTCTCAATTTGTCTATCGAGCCGGTTGCCCTCCTTTTGCAGCATCATCACGTTGGCTTTCACCGTCGCGATGTTTTCATTCATTTTCGGGACCTGGTCATTCAGCTCCCGAATATTCTGCTCAAGGATCAACCGGGGGTCTTCCACAGCGGATATTGCACCGCCGAAGACGGACTTGACCCATCGAGTAAAGCGCGACCAAACGGACATGGAGGTTGAAGAGGGCTGTTAGCAGTGTGCGTATAATGGTGTATCGGCTGCTTGGAGCATCGTGTCTAACGAAGACCCGGGGAGGAAAGATGCACCACAGCGCGGGTCGTACTTATTCGTCCCAGCCAGCGGCCGTGTAGCGCCCCAGCAGCATGGGCGGGCGTTGGCTCGGGGACGATGAAAACTGATAGGAGTTAAGGATTGCTTTCTGGAATGTAGCCACGTTGTTCTTCCGGGTATAAAGGGTGGCAAGCGGTTCACCGGCTTCGGCCTTTTCCCCGACTTTTTTGTGGAGGACGAGCCCTGCCGTGGGGTCTACCTTGTCTTCTTTGACGCGCCGGCCTGCGCCCATCCGTACGGCTGTCATTCCAATGTCGTAAGCATTAATGGCTTCGACGTATCCGGAAGCCTCGGCAGTAGCCTCCACCGTAGCAACCGGATCGGTATCTGGTCGGCTTTCGGGCATTTGCAGCACTGACGTATCGCCTCCCTGGGCCCCTACCATCGCCACAAACGTATCGAACGCAGCGCCGGAAGCAATGGAGTCAGCGGCCTGTTGTTTGCCTTCGGCGGGATTCTCAGCCACGCCGCCAAGGTATAGCATTTCGCCTGCGAGGGCGAGGGTTACTTCCATAAGGTCTTCCAGCCCTTCCGTTTCATTCTTCAGGCAGGCGATGCTCTCATGCATCTCGGGCCAGTTCCCTACAGCGCGCCCCAGCGGTTCATCCATGCGCGTCATGAGAGCAACAGTGTCCTTGCCGAACTGCTCACCAATGCTCACAAGGGTTTCTGCGAGTGTGCGAGCTTGATCTTCGCTCTTCATAAACGCGCCCGCGCCGGATTTCACATCAAGCACGAGCGCATCGATCCCCTCCGCCAGCTTCTTACTCATGATCGATGCGGCGATGAAGGGGATAAACTCGACGGTACCGGTTACATCGCGAAGAGCATACAGCTTTCGGTCAGCGGGGGCGATCTCGGCCGTCTGCCCGATCATGACAATACCGAGTTCCTTGAGCTGTTGCTCGTATGTTGCGATCGAGAGATCGGTGCGGAAGTTGGGAATTGACTCCAGCTTGTCCAGCGTGCCGCCGGTATGCCCGAGGCCTCGACCAGAAATCATTGGCACGGGAACGCCACAGGCCGCCACCACCGGTGCGAGGATTAGCGATACCTTATCGCCCACGCCACCGGTAGAGTGCTTATCGACCTTGATGCCATCGATGTGCTTGAGATCCAGTACAGTGCCCGAGTGAAGCATTGCGCGAGTCAGCGCAGCGGTCTCCTCCTCATTAAATCCCTGAAGAAACGAGGCCATCAGAAAAGCGCTCAGCTGATAGTCCGGCACCGATCCGTCGGTATAGGCATCGATCAGCGCCGTAATATCCTCGGGAGAAAGAGAGCCGCCGTCTCTTTTCGAGATAATGAGGTCAACGGGAGAGGGAGTCGGCATAAAAAACTTCGTTACAGAATTGTTGATGTATCGGGTAGAAGGTACGATGCGCAACTACAAAGGACAATCCGGCATCTCGGGAGCGTTAATAAATAGAAAAAGCGGCATGTCCCGTAGACATACCGCTTGTGCTATTGTAAAGCGCGCAACGTGAAAGCCAGAATGTGTTACGCTTCTGCTTCCTTCTCGTCACCTTCGTCTTCTTCTCCTTCGTCGCTGGAGAGGCCGTAGCGCTGACGGAATTTCTCAACACGACCCGCCGTATCAACGTACTGGCGCTTCCCGGTGTAAAAGGGGTGGTTCGTTGAGTCAATCTCAGATACGTACGTGTCGTCGTCCATCGTAGTGCGCGTGACGAACTCCGTGCCGTCGGAGAGACGTACGGTGGTAAAGTTGTAATCGGGATGCAAGTCCTTCTTCATGGATTCGGTAACGCAGTGATCAAATGCAGCAGGAAAATGCCGGTGACAGACCGAAGTTACTTTAGGCGCTTGCGCAGGTTTCAGAAGATTAGGTCAAGCCGCGCTTACAGATCGAGCCCCAGAAAAACGACGTTTTCCAGCGGGTTGTCATAATAGGGCTCAATTTCCTCAAATCCGAGGTGCCGGTACAGGGTAAGGGCGGCCGTCAAGCGTTGCAGGGTGTCCAGTATCATCCGGCGATAGCCCAACCGCCTTCCTTCATTTAAGATAGCCCTGGCGAGCTCACGCCCGATGCCAGCGCCACGACTCTCAGGATCAACGTACAGCCTTTTCATTTCGCAGATTTCCGGCGCATCAGTCGGGCGGAGGGCAACACAACCTACAGCCCGGCCGCCGCTCATCGCAAGTAGTAGTGAACCCTCGGGTGGGCTGTACTTTTCGGGAAGTTGGGCGAGTTCCTCTTCAAACCCCTGAAAGCACAGATCGACGCCGAGCTCATGCTCGTAGGCCCTGATGAGTTCACGGGCGCTATCAAACTGCTGTGACGTGCGAGCGCGTATGATAGATGCCTTGCCGGGAATCTTCATGAGTTAGAGGACGCACGTCTCACCAAATTGCTCACCAAGGCGGTTGCATAGCGCCTCAAGACGCTCCTGATCTGTGCGCGTAAAAGCGTCGAGGTCATCCGAGTCGACATCCAGCACGGCGAGCAGGCGGTTCTCGGGAGAAACGACGGGGACGACGATCTCAGAGCGCGTGGTGGAAGAGCAGGCAATATGATCGGGGAACTCCTCCACATCCGGTACCAGCTGCGTTTTCCTGGTGCGGGCAGCGGCTCCACATACGCCCCTGTCGAAGCTGATGTGCA
>SLED01000163.1 GCA_007124945.1 Salinibacteraceae bacterium
AGAGACGATGTCTGAGATTATCTTCGAGGCCGAACGCTACCAGGAGCAGTACCGGACCGTGGTGCGCCCCCGCAGCAGCCGGGCAACCACCTCACACGATGTTACCGAGTCCATTAGCTACCAGGCGTGTCAGGTAGCCGAGCAGGTGCATGCCGATGCGATCGCCTGCCTTACCGCGTCGGGCACAACCGCGCGTATGATTGCCCGCCATCGCCCGGATGCTCCCATCTATGCTTTCACCGACAACGAGAAGGTGGTCCGACGCCTCAACGTACTGTGGGGTACCAAAGCCTTCAAAATCCCGTTCCAAGACGACACCGATGAGGGCGTTGCAACGGTGCATCGCATTCTGAACGAGTATGGGTCGGTACGGCCGGGTAGCCTCGTGGTTATCACCGCCGGAATGCCCCTTCCAGCGAAAGGCAGAACGAACATGGTTCACGTAAGCCGCGTCTAAAGACGGTAACGCGACCGTCTCATTTGTCCCGCGCTTTGTGTGGCTACCGAAGGTGCCATGTCTCGAGCAGGTGTAGCGCTTGCCCTAACTGGTGTGCTGCTGCTCTTGAGTGCGTGCAGCCAGAGTTCGTTTCTTGGACAGCGCTGGGCGAACTTCACCGCGTACTACAACACGTTCTACAACGCGGAGCAAGCGTTTGATGAGGGCGTGCGCCAGGTAGATCAGCGTGATCAGCCGATAGAGCTTGAGGTGCTGATCGATCTGTTCGGTACGCCGGAGAGCGTGCGCGACCCCCGGCCTTTCGATGAGGCGATAGAAAAAAGTGCCGATGTGCTGCGCGACCATTCCTCCTCGCGCTATGTGGATGATGCCCTGATGCTCATCGGGAAGTCGTACTACTACCTTCAGAATTATGTAGGGGCCGCGGAAAAGTTTGAGGAGGCGGCTGCACTGGAAACCGGACGCATGTATGAGGCGCACTACTGGCACGTACGGACACTTCTTTCAGCCCGGCAATATGAGCGGGCGGTAGCGTTTATGGAGGGGGTGCTGGCGGGTGAAGAGGTGCCCGAGCGGTGGCGAGGACGTTACTGGCTGGCGCTGGGCGCAGGTGAAGCCTACCTTGAGAACTACCGGGCTGCCTTCGATGCGCTGGAGGTGGGCCTGGAATCGGTGAGTGAGCGACGACTCCGCGCTCGGGGTCACTTTCTACTTGGCCAGGTTGCCGAAGCGCTCGGGCAGTACAGTGATTCGAAGCGCGCTTTTGAAGCGGCTGCTTCTGCTTCTTCTGATTTCGAGTTGACCTACGCTGCGCGCTTTAACGCCATCCGGATAGCGGGTAGGTACGGGGACGCGCGAGAGGCCCTGACGGAAGCGCGACGCATGGAGCGGGATGGCGCATTCTTCGAGCGTCGAGGAGAGCCGGCCTACCTGGCGGCCCGTATTCTGAAAGCAATGGATGAAACGGACGCGGCCCGAACGAGCTTTAGGGAGCTACTCTACGAACGAGATGCCCCACTGCAAAATGTTCAGGGCAGGATCCATTACGGCCTCGCTGAGCTCTACCGCGACGCCTTCAGAGACTACGAACTGGCTGCGGCTCATTTCGATACCGCCGCTGCTCAGCTGCGCGGATCGCGCATGGAAGGGCAACAGCGTCCCGCGACCCCCTATGCAATCCTGGATGCCAGTATTCAGCGCGATGCCTTCGTGCAGTACGCGGAGGCCTACCGGCAGGTAACGCGAGCAGATTCGCTGCTGGCCCTTGGTTCGCTTCCTGATGAAGAATTTCAGGCCTTTGTGCAGGACCTCCGTGAACAACTGGCAGCCGAGCGGGAGGAGGCGGAGCGCGAGGCTGCACGTCAGCGACGAGGGGGGCAAGGGCACGGACTCGACGACGAGCAGGCAGCGATGGAGGAACTCGACGCCACACCCGAGCAGGAGATACAGGAAGGCCGGGGATTTCTATCCTACCGAGACCCTGTGAGGGTGCAGGACGGGCAGGTAGCGTTCGTGCAGCGGTGGGGCGAGCGCCCTCTCGCACCTAACTGGCGCCGCGCTCAGGCTGTGCAGATGCAGCAACGCGCGCAGGCAGAGGAAGCCGACACGATTGAAGCATCTGAAACAGGGATCGCCGAAGAAGTCGTCGCTCAGGCGGATAGCGACGAAGCACTCCCGCAGGTAGATGTATCTGACGTTCCGCGAGATCCCGAAAGCAAGGCTACCATGCGGGCCGAACAGGTTAGAGCCATGTACGACGTAGGAAATGCGCTCTTCCTCTCGCTTGAGCGGCCGGAGGAGGCCCTCGACTGGTATCAGCAGGTAGTTGAGACGTCAACCAACGAAGACCTCACGCTTCGCGCACTCTATGCTATGGCTCAAGCCCACCGTTCTATGGATCGCCACGTGGACGCCCGGGCTTACGACGAGCGTATCGTCGCCCAATTTCCGGATTCAGACGTGGCGCAGTATGTGGTTCGATTAGATCACACAGACAGCGACGAGCAGCAGGTTGGAGACCACACGGCAGACGCAGAAGCAGCGTATCACGAAGCGCTCGAAAGATGGGACCAGGCGGACTCGCAACAGGAAGCCATTGAGGAGATGTTGCTTATCGCAACCGCCTTCCCCGAAACCGAAACAGCTCCCCGCGCACTGTTCGCAGCGAGCCGGTTCATCGTGGAGTGGCACGTTGAGCAGGACGAAAATCCGGTGCAGCCGCTCCACCACACCCTTAGTAGTGACGTTCTCCGTCTTGTCGGCCTTGATGATCCTGACGGCGAGCCGCGGGCGTACGAGGCGCAGCAGTTGCTTCAGCAGAAGCAGGCGCGGGCAGCGTTTGCACGTGTCGAGGAATCACTTTTTGCAGCAGATCTCTCTGCCGACCTTGCCAGAATTGGCCTCGCATCGGGAGAGCTTTCTGTGGTAGGTACTGAAGGTGAGTCTACTCCTTCGGTACCGTTTTACTTCGCCGCAGGACTCATCCCGCAGCAACTGATAGCGGGCGAGGGGCCGAACGTAACCGCAGTGCTCCGCCGGCTTGTCGAGGCGTATCCCGACACCCGTTACAGCGAGAGAGGTGGTTCGTTACTTGCCATCCTCTCGGATGAGACGGAGGAGGTGCCAGAAGATCCGCCTATGGTGGCAGATGCTGAGGCGGAAGACGCAGAGGATGAGGCGCCGCCGCCTGCCATTCCGGGTCCGGGCGATGACGCGGCGCAAACGGATTTTGCGTGGGAGGTCGGTCAGTGGGCCATCTCCATCGTATCCTGGGATAATGAGCAATATGCCAGCCGCTCCGCCAGCACGTTCATGGATAGATTTGCCGACGAGGGGTTCGACGTTGCGGTATTCGTAGATGAAGACGGGAGCGAGCCCGTGTATCACGTGGGGTTGGGCCCTTTTGACTCAGAGGACGATGCAGAAGCAGCCCTGGAAGATCTGGAGGGACGAATGCCGCCAGATGCTACCGTGAAACGCGTACCACCTCAACCCGAGGAGGAAACTGACGAAGAGGATTGAGGCGCTCTCGGCCTGATTGTTTACCCGGAACCGCCCGGCTAAAGGCGTTGTTTTCCCGCGCCCGACCGGCCATCAGTTGATTAGCAGCACCGTCGAAGTAGGTCGACACGCAACATATTATGGCGGACAGAAATTCGGAAAAATCGAAAAAGAGCCAGCGCGGCTCCTCATTCACGAAGTGGATTTACCTGGGCATTCTGGCTGTGCTTCTGATCCAGTTGCTCTTTTTCTTCGGGGGAGGAGAGGATGAAACCGTACCGTACAGCGATTTTCTGGATTACGTTCAGCAGGGGCATGTTGAGCGACTCACCATCGTCGACGAGGAGACGGTAGAGGGACGATTTACGCCACAAGCTGTGGCGCTGGGCGCTGTAAACGTACCCGATGTCGGGTCGGATATTCTCGGGAATCCGGGCGATCCGTATGCCTTTACCTCAGTGAAGCCCAAGGATCACGATCTGGTATCGTTCCTGCGCGAGCACAACGCGGAAGCCCGCGCATCCGACGGCACTGTCGTGAGCTTCAGCGCGGAATACACCAGCGATTGGATGCGCACGGCCATGCTGTGGATGATCCCCATTGCCTTGCTTGTAGTCCTCTGGATCTACCTGATGCGCCGCATGGCTCCAGGTGCACAGGCGCTGGGCATTGGAAAGAGTAATGCGGTCCTGTTCGATTCGATGGGCGACGATAAGGTAACCTTCGATGACGTCGCCGGCATGGAGGAGGCCAAAGGGGAGGTGGTGGAACTGGTCGAGTTTCTGAAGAACCCCGACCGGTTTACGCGCCTTGGCGGCACACTCCCCAAAGGAGTACTGCTGGTTGGCCAGCCAGGGACCGGAAAGACCCTTCTCGCAAAAGCTGTGGCCGGTGAAGCCGGGACGCCCTTCTTCTCCCTCTCCGGGTCCGATTTCGTGGAGATGTTTGTGGGAGTTGGTGCAGCCCGCGTACGCGACCTCTTTAAAGAGGCAAAGCAGCACGCGCCCTGCATTATTTTTATCGATGAAATTGATGCTATCGGTCGATCGCGCGGAGGCAGCGCGATGTCCGGCGCCAATGACGAGCGGGAAAACACGCTCAATCAGTTGCTGGTGGAGATGGATGGTTTTAACACAGATGAAGGTGTTATCATCGTGGCTGCCACAAACCGCCCGGACGTTCTCGACACCGCGCTGCTGAGGCCAGGGCGCTTCGATCGACAGATCGTCATCGACAAGCCGAGCAGGCAGGAGCGAGCTGCGATTTTCGAGGTGCACGCCAACCACCTCACTCTCGCACACGATGTGGAAATGTCTCGCCTCGCCACGCAGACGCCCGGCTTTGCCGGCGCCGAGATCGCTAACATCTGCAATGAAGCGGCTCTGCTCGCGGCGCGCGATGACAAGGAAGCAGTAGAGATGACCGACTTCGAACGCGCCATTGATCGGGTGATCGGGGGGCTTGAGAAGAAGAACAAGGTTATCTCGCCAGAAGAGCGCCGGACGATTGCGTTTCATGAAGCCGGGCACGCCATCACAGGTTGGTTTCTTGAACATGCCGACCCAATGGTGAAGGTGTCGATTGTGCCCCGCGGGCTGGCAGCGCTCGGTTACGCACAGTACCTGCCCGATGAGCGGTATCTCTACACGCGCGAAGTTCTTCTCGATCGAATGACCATGACCATCGGCGGGCGCGTTGCTGAGGAGCTGGTTTTCAATCGTATATCTACAGGCGCACAGAACGACCTGGAGCGCATTACGAAGATTGCCTACGCTATGGTGGTTGATTACGGGATGAGCGAACGGGTCGGACCGCTCAGTTTCAATCTCACAGGCCGCAACGACGACGCGCCGGTATTCGACAAACCCTACGCCGATGATACCGCCCGTTTGATTGACGAAGAAGTTCGAAACATCGTCTCTTCAGTAAAGGAGCGAGCCCGCGCGCTGCTTGAGAAACGGGAGGAAGACCTGTACCTGCTCGCAGATACGCTCCTGGAGCGAGAGGTTCTCAGTCGGCAAGAGATCGAAGAATTGATTGGGCCGCGCCCCTTTTCTGAAACGGGCGCGGCGTCCACCGGCGAGAGACAGCCGTTGGAAGAAGAATCGTCGAAGGGCGAACCACGGGAAACAGACGTCATTCCATAGGGCTCCTTTACGCCAGCGGTGGTTTGCCTGTGTGTTACAATTGACACCCGGGCCGTACGCTGTGACACGTTGTGAGTTATAGTGATATATATCTCCATAACACATCGTGGCGCCTCGTGCAGGCTGTATGGTGTGGTTGGTTAAGATTAACCGCACCTTAACGGTTTTTATCGAACCTCCGGGGTTAGGAAGGTATACTGATAGACTGCAGCAAAAAATTTTGCAGTCTGCCGCGCTTTACGCGCGTTTTCGACGCACTCCAAGTGAAAGACACCGAAGCAACGTGCCCACGATTCAACAGCTTATTCGCAAGGGGCGGAAAGACAAAACCAAGAAGGTTAAGTCTGCCGCTCTCCAGGGAAACCCCCAGCGCCGTGGCGTTTGCACGCGCGTGTACACTACCACTCCGAAGAAGCCGAACTCGGCGCTTCGAAAGGTTGCCAAGGTGCGCCTGACAAATGGGATGGAGGTGATCGCCTACATTCCCGGCGAGGGGCACAATCTGCAGGAGCACTCCATCGTGCTCGTGCGGGGCGGCCGTGTGAAAGACCTGCCCGGTGTGAAGTATCACATCGTGCGTGGTGCGCTTGATACCTCCGGTGTTGATGATCGCCGGCAGGGTCGTTCTAAGTATGGCACCAAGCGGCCTCGCTAACCTGTTTGATCGATGATCGTGCGGTATCCCCGCCTCAGCGTGGAGATGCCCGAGCGTACAGACTTACCTATTTTATCGTATGCGTAGAAAGACAGCCGACCGCCACGAGGTAGATCCGGATCCGATATACAACGATCTGCTCGTTGCCCAATTTATCAATTACCTGATGCGAGATGGCAAGAAGAGTATCGCCCAGCGCATCGTTTATGATTCGTTCGACGTACTTGAGGAGCGCACTGGAGAGGAGGCCCTTGAGGTCTTCAAGAAGGCGCTAAACAATGTTGCGCCGCTCGTAGAGGTGCGTAGCCGCCGCGTTGGTGGTGCCACGTATCAGGTGCCGGTCGAAGTGCGTCCGGATCGCCGCTTCGCGCTGGCTTTCCGCTGGATCATCCTCTACGCACGCGCTCGGAAAGACAAAACAATGGTGAATCGCCTTGCCAATGAGCTGCACGCCGCAGCTCAGGGAGAGGGTGGTGCCGTTAAGAAAAAGGACGACACCCACCGCATGGCAGAGTCCAACAAAGCCTTTGCCCATTTCCGCTTCTAAACGGAGCGGATTACCTCGCTGCCAGCTGGGCATGCGAGCAATATGTATCGAACAATTTTTGCATTACGATGGCTAACAACAACACCACCAGGTCCGTAGCGCTCGATAAGATGCGCAATATCGGCATCATGGCCCATATTGATGCCGGTAAAACCACTACTACCGAGCGGATCCTTTTTTACACGGGGCGCCTGCACCGCATGGGAGAAGTCCATGACGGTGGTGCAACGATGGACTGGATGGATCAGGAGAAAGAGCGTGGTATCACGATCACAAGCGCGGCTACCACGTGCTTTTGGGATGATCACCGCATTAATATTATCGATACGCCGGGCCACGTTGACTTTACGGTGGAGGTAGAGCGCTCCCTGCGCGTCCTTGATGGCGCGATCGCGCTGTTCTGCGCCGTCGGCGGTGTAGAGCCGCAGTCGGAGACGGTTTGGCGCCAGGCCAATAAATATAATGTGCCGCGTATTGCCTTCGTCAACAAGATGGATCGCGTCGGTGCCGATTTTGAAGCGGCCGTCGAGCAAATGCGGGAGCGTTTGAAAGCCAACCCGGTGCCGGTTCAGATTCCCATTGGCGCGGGCGATATGTTCCGCGGTGTAGTAGACCTCGTTCGCAACAAAGCCATCGTCTGGCACGACGAGACGCAAGGCTCGACGTGGGATGAAATGGAAATCCCCGAGGACCTTCAGGAAGAGGCGTCCAAGTGGCGTCAGTTCCTCATCGAGGAGATCGCCGAGTACAATGACGAGCTCCTTATGAAGTACCTCGAAGGAGAAGAAATTACCGCTGAGGAAATTGCGGAGACGGTGCGAGCAGCGACGCTCGGGCTGGATATTACCCCGGTCTTCTGCGGCTCTGCCTTCAAGAACAAAGGTGTACAGCGCCTGCTTGATGGCGTGATCGCGTATCTGCCAAGCCCGCTGGATGTGCCGCCGATTACAGGCCGTATCCCGCGCAGTGAGGAAGAAGTTACGCGTCGCCCGAGCAAGGACGAGCCGTTCAGTGCCATCGCGTTTAAAATTGCTACCGATCCGTATGTCGGTAAGCTCACATTTTTCCGCGTCTACAGCGGAACGCTTGAGAAGGGCTCCACGGTGATGAACGCCACGTCGGAAAAGACGGAGCGTATCGGACGCTTGCTCTTCATGCACTCGAACCACCGCGAAGACGTTGACTTTGTCCGCGCGGGAGACATTGCTGCTGGTGTGGGGATCAAAGAGATCCGCACTGGTGACACGCTCTGCGATCCGGACAACCCTGTAGTTCTGGAGGAGATGGATTTCCCGGAGCCGGTCATTCGCATTGCCATCGAGCCAAAATCGAAGGCCGACAGCGACAAGCTCGGTCAGGGTTTGCAGAAACTGGCAGAAGAGGATCCAACATTTCAGGTCAAGACAGACGAAGAGACGGGGCAGACCATTATCGCCGGAATGGGCGAGTTGCACCTTGAGATTATCGTCGATCGCCTGAAGCGCGAGTTTAAGGTGGATGCCAACGTGGGCCGCCCACAGGTTGCCTATCGTGAGGCCATCCGCAAGACCGTCGACGAACGATACACGCATAAAAAGCAGACGGGTGGACGCGGACAGTTCGCCGAGGTCTACATCGAGTTCGGGCCAAATGAAGAAGGAACAGGGCTTGAGTTCATCGACGACATTAAGGGTGGCGCTGTGCCACGCGAATTTATCCCGTCCGTTGAGAAAGGTATCAAAGAAGCCATGAATCAGGGCCCGATGGCTGGGTACCCGGTTGTAGGTGTCAAGGCGCGGCTGTACGATGGGAAATCCCACGCGGTTGACTCCGACCAGGTATCCTTCGAGGTGGCAGGTCGCATGGCCTTCCGCCGGGCTGCACGCCACGCCCGTCCTGTGCTCATGGAGCCCATGATGGCCGTGGAAGTGGTAACCCCGGAGGAGTACATGGGTGAAGTCATCGGCGACCTGAACGGTCGGCGCGGTCGCATCGAGAGTATGACCCAGCGGCAGGACGCCCAGGTTGTCAAAGCAATGGTGCCGCTGTCTGAGATGTTCGGATACTCCACCGATCTCCGTAGCCGCACGCAGGGACGCGCCATCTACACCATGCAGTTTGAAACGTACGAAGAGGTGCCGGACAATATCGCCGAGGAGATCATTAGCTCCGAAACGGGCGCCCTCGCATAACCCACCTACCCACATTCCCGACTATAAAACACTAACACTACCGACCCATGGCGAAGCAGACGTTTGAGCGCACAAAGCCGCACGTAAACATAGGCACGATTGGCCACGTCGATCACGGAAAGACGACGTTGACGGCCGCTATCACGATGGTGTTGAACCGTCGGGTGG